>JBAWFY010000154.1:0-2506 GCA_049592335.1 Occallatibacter sp. | reverse complement strand
CAGTGATAAACAAACTCGACATATCCGTATTGCATGTTGCGATTGGCCGGATAGATCGCGGCGACCACGGTCTTCCCTTGCGCGTATGCGTAATAGAAGTTGAGGTCGACGTTCTTGGTCGTCTGCCAGTCTGCACTGATGTCCGCGACCGAAGCGAACGAATGCGAGTTGTTCGCCGGACGGCCAACGAAACCGAATACTTTGTTGTCGAAGGCTCCTCCGCCGAGGTACCAGAGGTCGCTTGCCGATGTGAGTTGGAGCCAGTGCAGATCCGAACGAACGGCGACCTTCTTCACCGGTTTATCCATGATCTGAACGAACTCGTCGGTGTTGTTCATCAGGTTGTAGAAGGGCAGACGCGCATAGACGCGAGGCGTAGGCAGGATTTGAAAGAAGGTGTTGTGTTCACCGTCGGTTGGATTGTTGTCGCCGGTCGAACGGAACCACCCGCCGCGCAGCCAGGGCGCTGTGGGCACATTGCCGAGTTGGTAGCCGCCTTCCACTGCAGCGGCGCCCGCCTTATGGCCCTGCAATCCCCAGGTGCCGTTTTGGCCGGCTCCCCAAGCAAGAAAATCGAACCGGCCAGGGCCCGCTGGTACGGTTGCGAGCAGGTCGCCACCGTATGTGCCAATGCGAATGTTTTTGTGATCGGTCGCTCGCACCGCCGGCGCGCGATTATCGGTTTTGGTCAACCCGGTGCGGCCGTCGTGATAGCCGATGGCAAAAGCACGCCACAGAATATGCTGCCCCGCATCGGCGCGCGTCAGGGCCAGATATTGAACATCGACATTGAGCTCGGGATTGCCGTTCATGTTGAAGACGCCCTGATCGGCGCGTGCCGCCATCGCTGTCAGATTCCACGCGCCAGCCCGGTAATGGGCATCGAGCCCATCGAAGCTCCGCTGCGCATTGGAGAACCCGAAGTTGCCGACGAGACGATTCGCGACGCGGTTGGTCTGGAGCCAGGCGAGCGTGGAGTTTGCAGGCTTTGTCTCCTGGCCCTCGACAAACTCAAAGCGGCCCAGGCGCAGACTTGTGTCTTCGCCGTCGAGCCGCGCGAAACCTTGCTTCAGAAAAGCGGCCGCAGCGTTGGAGTTATTGTTGGCAGCGTAGTAGCTGCCGCCCAGTCCTAACTGTCCCTGGGCTGCCACCGGGGAGATGGCGTCGTTCGGTACGCCGAGGACAGAGGGCTGGGCCAGCTCCAACTGCCAGTCCCAGCGATGCAAGCGCTGCGCAATGCTCGTACGAAGCAGCGACTCGACATATCCGTAGGTATTGTCATAGGGCGGATCCGCGAACCACTGCCACGAATCGACACGCGTACGATCGTACACGGATACACTCAGGCCGGAACCGCCGGTGGATTGCGCGTGTAACTGAGCGAATAGTCCGATCGCGAAAAGGGGGGGAAGAAGAAGAATTGCGATGCGAGATTTTCTGTGCACAAGCTCTCCTTAAAGTGATGACTGCAACTTGCGATTGAGTTCTCTCGAAAAACACAACGGCCTCGAAGATTCGATCTGGATCAGGCTTCTGCTCCCTCGGGCTCCGCGTCAGCGAAGGAGACTACCTGAGCCTCGGGCGCGCATTGCACTTGAGTTGTGCCGCGCATCGACAACATGGGCACGCCGACAAAGAGAAAGCCGCCGATCAGATTGCCAAGCGTCACGGGAAGTTGATTCCACAGCCACCAATCGCTGAGCGAGACCGGTGCGCCCATCCAAATACCCGCCGGAATCACAAACATATTCACCACTGAGTGTTCGTAGCCCAGAGCGAAGAAGATAAAAATGGGCAGCCAACAGGCGGCAATCTTTCCCACTGTCGATCGTGAAGTCATGCCCATCACCACGCCCATACAGACCATCCAATTGCAGAGCGCGGCCTTGATAATGGCAAGCCAAATGCCGCTGGCGCCAAGCTTTGCGTATCCCAGCGTCTTTGCCTGCGCGGCCGCGACGATCAGCGCCGCTGCGCCTGTGGCGGGCGCGCGATGAAACTGTGTCATCACTGCGGCGTACAGGCCCGCATACGCACAGCCGCCGATCAGGTTTCCGAGGAATACCCAAAACAGATTCGCCGTCATACGGCCGAGCGGGACTTGCTTTGCGATCCAGGCAGTTGGCAAGAGCGCGAAGCTGCCGGTGACCAGCTCGAGACCGAGGACGATGATCATTGCAAAGCCCACTGGAAAGAGCACGGCGCCAACGACCGGCGGTAGTCCTTGGGCATTTGCGTTGAAGGCGACGGTGGTAGCAAAACCCAGCAGCGCGCCGGAAAGAAATCCCCGCAGAAGTAGATCCCCGATTTTCAGTTGCGCCTTTGCCGCCCCTGTAGAGACAAAGACCTTAGCGACCTCTGAAGGCCTAACGTAGTCCATGATGGACTCCTTTCATCGCAATTGAATTTGTAGACAGACTCGCAGGCGCCGATGCGGCGCATGGGACAACTTCGAATGTCGAGGTTGCTCGGCGGAGAGCGGGGAAGATCGCTCGATCGAACTGCG
>JBAWFY010000153.1:0-46452 GCA_049592335.1 Occallatibacter sp. | reverse complement strand
CCATGATGCGTGTGGCCGAGGAAGGTGTGCGAGTAAGAGGCCGAGAGCACGGCGTCGACGGCCACCTGCACGTCGCCGGAGGTTGCGTTCTTAAAACCTACGGGACATGACACGCCGGAGACGAGCTGCCGGTGCACCTGGCTCTCGGTAGTGCGCGCACCGATGGCGCCCCAGCACACCAGGCCCGCGATGTACTGCGGCGAGATCATGTCGAGAAACTCGGTTCCCGTGGGCACTCCCATTGCGGCTAGGTCGAGCAGCAGATGGCGCGCCAGGCGCAGGCCGTCGTTGATCTTGTAGGACTGGTCGAGAAAAGGGTCGTTGATCAGGCCCTTCCAGCCGATGGTGGTGCGCGGCTTCTCGAAGTAGACGCGCATCACGATGCGCAGGTCGGCGGCGAACTCATCGATCGCGCCCTTGAGCAGGCCCGCGTACTCGCGCGCCGCCTTCACGTCGTGAATAGAGCAGGGGCCGGCCAGCACCACGAGCCGGTCGTCCTGGCCGTTGAGGATGGCCGCGATTTCCTTGCGGCCGTTGAAGATGGTCGTCGAAGCGGCCTCGGTGAGGGGAAGCTCTTCCTCGAGGAAGACCGGGGGAAGGACGACCTTCGTCCATTGAATGCGAATATCTTCTGTGGGATGGAACATGGGCTGTTCTTTCGGCGTGCGCGGCCCGTCTCAGGCTTTGCGAAGTCCTGATTCCAATCTATCAGCCCTGAATCGGGGGAGGAATCGTGCGTCGCCTTATGCCGCGCGCTAGCGCGTATTATCCGTTGCCGGCTCGGGGTGGATCGTCACGCGGTAAATTTCGGGGCATTCGAGCTTGAAGTGGTCTTCAAGCGCCGTAATTGCCTCGTGCACGCGATGCATGGTGAGATCGTCGGGCAGGGTGCAGTGGCAGGTGACGGAGATGTGGTCCCGCTTGCGGGCGACGGCGATGGCATGCACATCGAGAATCTCCGGAATTCCGGTTGCCGCCGCGTGCAGCGCCTGCTCGATCCTGCGGTCCGCGACCGCGGCTTCGTCGGGGTGCTCGATGGTGGCAGGTTCGCTCTCGATGTGCGTGAGGACCGAGTCGATCTCCGGGACATCGCGCAGAATTTCGGCTTCGAGCGCGGTGACGAAGCTGTGCGCCTCGCTGAGTTTTTGGTTCTCGTCGACTTCAACGTGCAGCTCGACCTGCAGGCGGCCGTGGTGCGACTGCACACCCAGTTCGTGCACTGAAACGTTGCTGCGCGCGGCCACGGCGCGCACGCGGTCAAAAATACTCTCAGCGCGGCTTTCGCGCGGGACGGTGTGGATGACCACGTCGGCCGCGGGCAGCACGCGCTGCGCGGCGGCCGTGGCGGCGTTTACCAGTTCGCCGGTGTGTTCAAAGGTGAAGCGCCGTGGCAGAGCAATGGTGAGATCGACAAAATGCCCGGCGCCGGCGCGGCGCACTCGCGCGCGTTCGACGGCAAGCACGCCTTCAACGCGCTGCACCTCACGCACCAGCCGCTGCTGGGTTTCCCTGGGGATCTCGTCGAGCAAGGCACCCACGGCTTCGTGACCGAGGCGGACAGCCATGCGCAGAATCAGCACTGAAACCAGAATGGCCGCGACAGGGTCTGCGTATTGGAGCGCAGCAACGCCGTAGCGGTCTCCCAGCCACGTTGTACCGAATCCGAGCAACACGGCGAGCGTAGCCCACATATCGGAGCCGAAGTGAAAAGCGTCCGTTGCCAGCGCCGGAGAACCGGTGCGCTCAGCCACCGCGCGCAACTGCCGCGAGCGCCAGAAGTCCACGGCAACGGAAGTGACCAGCACGAGCACCGGCCAGACGGAATAGTGCAGGTTTACTGTGCGGTAAACGATTCGCGAGAAGGCTTCCCACATGATCCATGCGCAGGAAAACGCCATCAGGCCGGCCTCGCCAAAGGCCGACAGGTTCTCGATTTTGCCGTGGCCGTAGGTGTGGTCCTCGTCGGCGGGCCTGTCGCTCACGTTTACAGAGAAGAAGGTGAGCGCCGCGCCTGCCAGATCGAGGCCGGAGTGCGCCGCGTCCGAGAGCACGCCCAGGGAGCCCGAGAGCAGGCCGGCGCCGAGCTTGAGCAGTGTCATGGCCGCCGCCGCCGCCATCGACCACAGGGCTACGCGGCGCTTGTCGGCTGAAATTGCGGCGAGACTCTGCGCCGGAGGCTCTGCAGGCCGCGAGATGGAGACGGAAGAGGTCATGCTGTTTCAGTGTGGCCGATGAAAGAATCGCGAATCGTAGCCAAATTCCTGAGGGAGGTTCCCTCAGGGGCTAAAGCCCTTCTCATTTTAGGGCCACGTCGCGGCACGACTGAAGTCGTACCCTGACACTTCGTGCCTGACTACGCATTTTCGACAAGCGCTAAACTGCCGGCGGGCGCGAGGCCGTGTACAAACCCGCAATACCAAAAGTGTAGGGCTGCCAGGCACAGTCGACATAACCCGCTCGCCGCAGCATCCCGAACATTTCTTCTGGCCCCGGAAATGCTCCGACGGAAGTTGGCAGGTAATTGTAGGGACCGTTGCTGCCGCAGATCAGCCTGCCGATGGCCGGCAACACGCGGCGGAAGTAGACGGCGTAGGCTTTGCCCAACACTCCGCCCGGCTCGCTGAACTCGAGAATGCCTAACTGCCCGCCGGGTTTGAGCACGCGGTGGAATTCCGCAAGGCCGGCCTCGTAATTGGCGAGATTGCGGAAGCCGAAGGCGGTCACGATCAAATCGAGCGCAGCGTCGCGCATGGGAAGATGCAGCGCATCGGCTTCGAGGGGAATGGCGTAAGGCGTGCCCGTCGATTTCTTCGCGGGTGTTTGGCGTGCTTCCCGGCCGAACTTCCGCGCTCCGCGCATCAGCATGTTGCGGGCAAAGTCGGCTGCGAGGATGGGCCGCGCTCCCGTCGGACGCAGCTTGAGCAGCGCCATGGTCAGGTCACCAGTGCCACAGCAGATGTCGAGAATCTCGGCCTCGGGCCGCGCCAGAACCTCGCGAAACTGCCGCGCCGCCCTTCGCCACCACAGCCGGTCGATGTTCGCCGAGAGCACGTGGTTGAGCAGGTCGTATCTGGGCGCGATGGAGTCGAACATCTGCCGCACGGCCTCGGCCGCGTGGGCCTCGTCGGTGGTGCCGATGGGTTTGGCTCCTGTTGCCGGCATGTTCTTCTGGCTTCTCCGGAATCTCAATTATGCGAGCCGCTTCGCGGCTCTCCTGCTCTATTCATGCTATCGCCTCAGTTGCGCTCGATCACTTTGCCGCAAGCTCTCTTTTCAAGCCGCATCCAAAACGGTATACGCTTGAGAGAGAACCGATGGCTGCAACTTCCCCGACCGCTGCTACGACGATCACGATGCTCCCGCCGCTCACCGACAGCCACGGGCGCGCGATCCACGACCTGCGCGTCTCGATCACCGACCGCTGCAATTACAAGTGCGTTTATTGCCGCACGGGCGAGGTGGGGGCGCAGTATGCGGAGCTGACGAACGAAGAGTACGTCGGCCTGATCAGGCTCTTTGTCAGCCTGGGGATTACCAAGGTTCGGCTCACGGGCGGGGAGCCGCTTTTGCGGCACGGAGTCGTCGAGCTGGTTGAGGAGCTGGCGCATCTGCGCACGCCAGCGGGCGAGCGGCTCGATCTTGCGCTCACCACCAACGGCCACCTGCTGGAATCGCTGGCCGGCCCACTGAAGGCAGCCGGACTCAATCGCGTGACCGTGAGCATGGACGCCGTGGATGCGGCGGTTTTTGAGCGCATCACGCGCGTTCCGGGCAGTTTTCCCGTGGTGCTCAAAGGCATCCGCGCCGCGCGCGCCCAGGGCCTTACGCCGCTCAAGATCAACTGCGTGCTTCTGCGCGGATTCAACGACGACCAGATCGAAACTTTTGCGCGGTTTGCCCGCGAAGAGCAGGTGGTGGTGCGCTTTATCGAGTTCATGCCGCTCGAAGAGGGCCGTTTGTGGACGCCTGAGATCGTGGTGACGCTGAAGGAAATCGTGGAGCGGATCGGCCGGACGCAGCCGCTGGTGGAGCTGCCGCCGAGCCATGCCAGCGAGACGGCGCGGCGCTACACCTTTGCGGACGGGATAGGCGAGATCGGCATTATTGCGCCCGTCAGCCAGGCTTTTTGCGGAGCGTGCAGCCGGGTGCGGCTCACTTCCGACGGCAAGATTCGCACCTGCCTGTTTTCGCAGGTGGAGCACGATCTGTATGCGCAGCTGCGGGCCGGAGCCGGCGACGCGGAACTTCGCGCCTATATTCTCCGTACCGTGAAAGGAAAGGAAGCCCGCCATCACATCGGGGAGCCGGGGTTTCATAAGCCATCGCGGTCGATGGTCCACATTGGCGGCTAAAGCAGTGCACCGGTAGCGACTCGGAGTAGCGAGGAACCGGCCTAATTCATGAAGCAGAATCCGGGCTTATGTCGCAATTTGGACATTGTGCCTCGAATCCCGTGTGACACAATATGCAAAGACTTGCGCTCCAGGGCCCTCCCATGGCAAACGAGACGGAAGGACGCATCCCGCTCGCCGATCTGCTGGTATTTCACCAGCTGGTTCGATCGCTGGCTTCGAGCTTCGATCTGGACACGATTCTGCGAACCATTCTGGAACAGATGGAGCGGACGGTCGACGCGGAGCTGTGGACGCTGCTGATGCTCGACGACTCTGGCCGGGAATTGTACTACGCCATTGCCGCGGGTGACGAACAGGAGAAACTGAGAGGCCTGCGCGTGAAGTTGGGCGAAGGCCTGGCCGGATGGGTGCTCGAACATGGCGAGACCCTGATTGTTCCCGAGGCCGAAGAAGACCCGCGGGCGCGGCAAGCCGGAGCAGGCGGCTCGCGAACGGTGCGCGCGGCCATCGCGTTGCCCTTGCGCGGCCGCAGGGGGACGCAGGGCGTAATCGAAATCCTGAATCCCCGTGCCGAAATGTCGGACTACACCATTGCCTTTCTGCATATCCTGGCCGATCACGCCGCCATCGCCATCGAGAATGCGCAGGACGTGGCGCGCATTCAGCAGCTCACCATCACCGACGACACCACCGGCCTCTACAACGTGCGTCATCTTTACGATGTGCTCGACAGCGAATTGCAGCGATGCCGGAAATCGCGGATACCCGTAAGTCTGGCGTTTCTCGACCTCGATCACTTCAAACTGGTGAACGACGAGCACGGACACCTGGTGGGCAGCGAACTGCTGGCGCGCACCGGCCGCAGGCTGCAGGAGTTGAGCCGGAAACAGGACATGTGCTTCCGCTACGGCGGCGATGAATTTGTGATCCTGCTGCCGGAAAGCGACGTCCGCACCGCCATCGAGCAGATCACGACCCTGCATAGTGCGCTGATGAAGACCGAGTTCGAGATGAAGAATGGGCTGAAACTGAAGGTGAGCGCCAGCATAGGCCTGGCCTCCGCGCCCGCTGACGGCGTCCAGATGCACGCCGTCATCGGTGCGGCCGATACACGGATGTACACGGTGAAAAACGGCGGCCGCGGACGGGTGCTGGGATCTTGATGGCTGCGGTTATAAACATTGAGGGCCGCTTCCGGCTGGAAGCGGCCCTTGAATTCTGCGATTGGATCTTAGCCTGTCGGGTTTAGGCCTTCACTCTGCGCCGGAGGGCGCCGAAAAGCGCAGCCGCTCCGCTGCCCAGCAGAAGCAGGCTTGAGGGTTCGGGCACCGTGCTGTTACCGCCGGAGCCATAGAGGACGAACGTGGTGGCAGTCAGACCCGAGATATCATCCCCTTGGTTGTTCCACTGGTCAGCCGAGTTGTTCGGGTTTGAACTCCAGTCCCACCCTGCCGTGGAGCCATTCGTGCTGCCGTTAAAGGTGATGGCGCTGAGAAAGTCGAGATAGTAGGTGCCGGGGCCGAGAGTGATGGGGCTGATAACGAAGTACTCGGCATAGATGTCCCAGCCATTAACGTTCGTTGCCTTCAACGTGGCGGAAACCGGACTGATGCCTCCCGAAGCGTATACCGTTCCCTGGGCAAAGGGCGCCCCGTAGAATCCAGCGTCAACAGATGACAGGGTGCTGCCGGTGGGAACCCACACGCCAGCCATCACCTCGTTGATTGTGCCAGTTGCGTGCAGGGTAAAGGAGTTGTCCACAGACCAGGTTTCGTTACCGTCTTGACCGACTGTATACGCATTTTCGGTAAAGGAGGTACCCGTTAAGTTATTGAAAACAATCGATTCCGCACGTACGGAAACCGCCGCAGCAACTGAGAGAAAGGAAAGAACCAAGGCAAATTTTTTCATGTGAAACCCCCCGTTATTACTGCATTGATCTAAGTAAATTGCAACGACTCCACTGGGAAAGCCGGTTCGTAAGAAAGCCGATTTGCAGCCAGTGACCCTAAGCCGGTCGTTCCTTGAGCGTAGAACGACAGCACAGCTTACGCATACTCTAGCACGTTCACTGCCACGGCAGGTGCAAGTCGGGATTTTTACGAAATTCGCCAAGTAACTGAATCTTAATTGGATTACCCGATAAGCCTGATGCCCCCCACCTTGACAGAAGGTGCTAAGGCGCTTCCCTATGCAGCCGAATGCATACAAAAAAGGAAATGATCTTCCAGAGGGACGTGGAACAGAATCGGGGCCATTCCCGAGAGGATGTCGAGAGCGCTCCAAGAATAATTTAGATGTCGAGGTTCTTCACGTCGAGCGCGTTGTCTTCAATGAATTTGCGGCGCTGCTCAACGTCGTCGCCCATCAGCGTGGTGAAGATGGCGTCGGTCTCAGTGTAATCTTCGAGTTTTACTGACAGTAATGTACGGCGCTCGGGATCCATCGTGGTATCCCACAGCTGCGTGGCGGTCATCTCGCCCAGGCCTTTGTAACGCTGCACCTGGTAATCCTTCTTGCCCTGCTCCACGATGTAGGCAAAGAGCTCGCGGGCGGTCTGCTTCTCGACCGGCTCGCGCGAGACCCGTTTGGCGCTTGCGGAAGACTTGGTTGCCTTTTTGGCCTCGTCGCTTTCGGCCTCTTCCTCGTCCTCGGCAGTCGCAGCTTTGCCGGCATATTCCACCAGAAAAGGCGGCTCGAGGAATTCCTTGATGATGGAGAACTTCGCCATCATTTGGCGAAATTCGGGGCTCGAAGCCAGGGTCCAGTCGATGCAGCGGTTCGCGCCTTGCGCATCGGTAAAAACGATCGACCAGGCGTGATGCTCTTCGTCCTCGACCGGCTTGCTCACTTTGATCTGGAACTCATCGGCAAGCCCGACCAGCCTGGCATGGAGAGCGGCAATCTTCTCGGGAACACCGTTGCCGTTCTTCTGAGAGAAGTCGGCGCGATGCGTCAGCTCCGCGCGGGCCAGCATTTCCGTCAGCTTCTCGTTGCGGATGCGCTTATCCACCTTCTCCGCAAAACCGAGATACTCATTCAGAGTGGCCATGAAGCGGTTGAGCTCGGTGCCCTCGATGCGGCTTGCGGCCTCGCCGTGGCGAACCACCATGCCTTCGGCCGCGCGCTTGACCATCACCTTCACGAACTCGCGATCGTCCTTGATGTACTGCTCGAAACGGCCCTTCTTGATCTTGTAAAGCGGCGGCTGCGCAATATACACGCGGTCGCGCTTGATCAGCTCCGTCATGTGGCGGAAAAAGAAGGTGAGCAGCAGAGTGCGGATGTGCGAGCCATCCACGTCGGCGTCGGTCATGAGGATGATTTTGCCGTAGCGCAGCTTGGCGGGATCGAAATCGTCCTTGCCAATGCCCGTTCCCAGCGCGGTGATGAGGGCGCGAATTTCCTCGTGGCCCAGCATCTTGTCGTAGCGCGCCTTCTCCACGTTCAGGATTTTGCCCTTGAGCGGAAGGATGGCCTGAAATTTGCGATCGCGGCCCTGCTTGGCCGTGCCGCCGGCCGATTCGCCCTCGACCAGGTAGAGCTCACAGCGATCAGGATTGCGCTCGCTGCAGTCGGCGAGCTTGCCCGGCAATCCGCCGCCGTCGATGGCGCCCTTGCGCCGCGTGAGGTCGCGGGCTTTGCGGGCGGCTTCACGAGCGCGCGCCGCTTCAATCGCCTTGTTGATGACGCGCCTCGCCACCGGAGGATTCTGCTCCAGATACATGCCCAGGCGCTCGTTGACGAAAGCTTGCACCGTGCCGGCGATATCGGAGTTGAGTTTGCCCTTGGTCTGCCCTTCAAACTGCGGCTGGGGCAACTTGACGCTGACCACGGCCACCAGGCCTTCTCTGACGTCGTCGCCGCTCAGGCTCTCTTTTAGATCTTTGAAGAGGCCCATCTGCTGGCCGGTGAAGTTGATGGTGCGCGTAAGCGCCGCGCGAAAACCGGAGAGATGCGAGCCGCCGTCCACAGTGTTGATGTTGTTGGCGAAGCTGAAGACGGTGTCGGCGTAGCTGTCGTTGTATTGCAGCGCAATGTCGATCTCGACCCCGTCGCGCGAGGCTTCCATGACGATCGGTTTGTCGTGCAGCACGCTTTTGCCGCGATTGAGGTGCTTGACGAACTCGGCGATCCCGCCGGCATATTTGAACTCCGCGCGGCGCGCTTCGCCGGTCTTGGCGTCGGCGGTGCGCTCGTCGGTAAGCGTAATCTCCAGGCCCTTGTTGAGGAAGGCCATCTCGCGCAAGCGCTGCGCCAGCGTGTCGTAGTTGAACTCGGTGGTAGCGAAGATGGTCTTGTCGGGCAGGAAATGAACTTTGGTGCCCCGGCGCTTGCTGGTGCCGGCCTGGCGCAACTCGCTGGTGGGAATGCCGCAGCTGAAATCCATCTCCCAGGTGTGGCCTTCGCGCCAGATCTCGACGTTGAACTCTTGCGAAAGCGCGTTGACGCAGCTGACGCCCACGCCGTGCAGTCCGCCCGAGACCTTGTATGTCGAGGAATCGAACTTGCCGCCGGCATGCAGTTTGGTGAGGACCACCTGCACCGTAGGCATCTTTTCGCCGTTCGGCAGCGTCTTCATATCTACGGGAATTCCGCGGCCATCGTCGACTACGGTGATGGAGTTGTCCACGTGGATGACGACATCGACTTTTGTTGCATAGCCGGCAAGCGCCTCATCCACGGAGTTATCGACGACCTCGTAAACAAGGTGATGCAGCCCCATCTCGCCGGTCGAGCCAATATACATGGCGGGACGCAGGCGTACCGCTTCCAGTCCTTCGAGAACCTTGATGTTCTCTCCGGTGTAGCTGTCGTTGTCGCCGTGCATGGAGGTGGTGCTCAGAACTTCAGTCGCCATAGAATTCCGTTCGCAAGGTGTGCCGGTCAAAAGATGCGTAAGCTCAGGGTCGCCGGAGACGATTCCGGTCGCTCAAAAACGCGACTAACCGCTTGAAAAACCGGGGCATCAAGCTGGTTGGTCCCGTGGTTATTTTATCACGCAGCAATGCACCGAAGCGGGCAGCGCGGAGACGTGCAGCGAGGTTACCGGCTACGGGGAGACGCGATGCGATAGTGACGTTGGTAACCCATTTCAATGCGCTTTGTTATGATTTTGAAAACACTTGATTTAAATTATATAAACACGTACGATTTTTGTCGAGACGAACTTTAAAAAGCTGTCAAATTCAGACCAAAGAGGTTACCAAAGATGCAAACCACACTTCGCATGTTCGCCCTGCTCGTCGCTGTTGCTGGCCTTGGCGCCGCTGCCCTCATTCCCGCCACCTCCCAAGCCCAGCCCAGGCATGCCTCGATCCTCGTGAGCAGCCCGGTAGCAGCAATGCCCGGCCCTCCGTGTCCCGGGTGCGAGCCTCCGGCTTTCGGCCGTTAGGGCCCACCTGAGACTTCTGCGGGACGATTGCTAGCACAAAAGTGTAGGCTTGGTGTCGGTTTTTTGATTGAGAATTCAGCGGGTTGGCGCTATTCTGTGTGCTGCCGCAGGTTCTCAGGTAGCGCCTATGTCTTTGAATCCCGCAATGTGGTTGATGACCGGGTTAGAGCTTTTGCTTTGGGCCGCCTTGGCGATTGTGTTTTGGCGCAAGGGCCTGCATCGCCGCTTCCCGGCCATGGGCTATTACTTGGTTCTCCGCGCAGTTTCTGCACCTCTGCTGCTCGTTGTGCTCTTTGGGTTGTCTCACGCCGAAAGCCCGTCTCGTTATTTACTTTTAAGCAAGGTGTACTCAATCGACTTCTTCGCTGCCTATCTTTCGGCAGCAATACTGCTCTTCTTTGTTTGCGTCGAGGTCTTCCGTTCCGCTCTCGCGCCCTTCCCGGGCATTGCAAAGCTCGCTGTTGTGATCTTCCGGTGGGCAGCGTTCGTCTCAGTTATCGTCAGCCTGTCTTCAGTCTCATTCACTCACCCTAATCTAAGAACCGCTGTTGCCGTTCTGTATAACCTGATGCACGCTGTCAGCTTACTGACGCTTTGTCTGTTGGCCTTTCTTTGCATCAGCATGAATGCACTGCGCCTTTCGGTGCGCGATCATGCCTTTGGCATCGCGCTCGGCTTGGGCATCATGTCCTCAGGAGACTTCATCCTTGCCTCGCTGGGCTCTCACATTAAGACGCTCAACGATCCCGTCGAGTTCGTCTACGAAGGCCTGATTCTGTTGTCGCTGGCGATTTGGGGCACGTATTCCCTGCTGCCCGAGCCGGCGCGCAAGCCGATTCTTATCCCCGCGAGCTCGACGATCTATCGCTGGAACGAGATTGCTTCCGCCCTTGGCCACGGAACCCGCGTTGCCGTGCAACAGCCGGCCAACGGCTTCTTCCTCTCGGATGTGGAGCGCGTGGTGGAAAAGGTGCTGGCAAAGAACATGAAGGACCGCGAGTCCGAAACGTAAAAGGCCAGCCCTCAAGGTTCCGCTTTAATCCATTCAGATTCCGCACAGGCAGGCACCCGTTCAGCCCGCGCTTGCAGCTCGATACACCCCTCCACAATTTGGCTTCAGGCTCGTTTCACGGGTCTTCGAGGCAGATCGCTTGCCTTCGCGGGGGAAGAACCAGCACTGTGTTTGCTGCGGATGCGGCCCACCGCTTCGTGCGCAGGCGCATCTAATCCAGCGTGAAGGAGTTGAACCCATGAGACTTGCCCTGATAACCGTCTGCTGCCTGGCTCTCTGCACGCTTCCCGCGCTGGCCCAGAACAGCAAAGCTCCGATGAGCGACCAAAGATTCCTCGATTTCGCGGCTCAAACCGACATGGTTGAGGCGCACCTGGGCAACCTCGCGCAGGACGCAGCGAAGTCGCAAGACGTCAAAGACTACGGACGCATGGTGGCCGACGATCATACGCAGGACTTTCAGAAGCTACAGAGCCTGGCGCAGCAAACCGGACTTATCCTGCCCACTTCGATCGATGCCGAGCACAACAAGAAGCTGATCGAGCCCCTGCACACACTGAAGGGCGCCGCGTTCGATCGCAAGTACATTCAGGACATGGTTGCAGGACACACGGAGGCGATCGCCGTTTACAAGAAGGAAGCGCAGGACGCGACCAATCCCGCGCTTCGTTCGTACGCACAGGACACGCTCCCGACCCTGCAGAAGCATCTCGACCACGCGAAGGCAATCGAACAGGGTAAGATGCCGTCGATGTAGCGCCGGGCAGCGCCCAGCGGCCTTGAAACATCATGCGGCCCTTGTTGCCGCTCAGGCAGCGACGCGGCCGCGTACGATCTTCGCCTGTTTCTTTGCTGCCCTCTGCGAGAGAACGCAGCTCCTTCGCGGTTAGTTCAAAAACATCGTGCGGTAGAGCGTGTCTCTTTGCACGGGCTTGAATCCTGCATCGCGGATGATTCTGCGCAGCTCTTCTTCCGTGGTGCAATTCGACGTGCCTGCCGCCCTCACCACATTTTCCTCGAGCATTACGCTGCCCACGTCGTTGCCGCCGAAGTGGAGGCCCAGCTCCAGCACCTTCAGTCCCTGCGTCACCCAACTGGCCTGCACGTTCTCGATGTTGTCGAGATACAGCCGCGAGATAGCTAGCACTTTTAGATACTCGACCGATGTTGCTTCGTCCCAGCCGCGGCCGCCGAGCGCGGTGTGCTTGGGCTGAAAGCTCCAGGGGATGAAGGCCGTGAATCCGCCGGTCTCTTCCTGCAGATGGCGGACGGTTTCAAAATGATTGACGCGCTGCTCGAACGTCTCGCCTACGCCGAACATCATGGTGGCGGTGGTGCGCATGCCTAATTCATGCGCTGTGCGATGCACGCTCACCCAATCGTTGGTGTCGCATTTGAGACGCGCGATGCGATGCCGCACTTCGTCGTCCAAAATCTCCGCGCCGCCGCCGGGAATCGAGTCGAGCCCCGCGTCACGCAAGCGCGCGATGGTTGTGCGCAGATCGAGGCCGGAGTACTCGGCGATGGCCAGCACCTCGGACGCCGACAGGCAATGCAGCCAGATCTGCGGGAAGCGCTGCTTGATGCCCGTGAACAGCCGCTCGAACCAATCGATCTTGAGATCGGGATGGATGCCGCCCTGCATCAGCACGCCGGTGCCGCCCATTTCGAGGGTCTCGGCAATTTTTTCGCAAATCGTCTCGAAGTCGAGAATGTAGCCCTCTTCCGCGCGCGGGTCGGGCTTGCCGGGGCGCGGCAGAGGGCGATAGAAGGCGCAGAAAGTGCAGTACTCGGTGCAGAAATTGGTGTAGTTGATGTTGCGATCGATGATGTAGGTGACCACGCCCTCGGGATGCAGCCGCCGGCGCACCGCGTCTGCCTCGAATCCCAGACCGATCAGGTCGGGAGAGCGGAAATAATCGAGAGCTTGCTCGCGCGAGATCGGCATAATTCGATTTTAGCAATACTGTTGTCCTGACCAGCCAGCTCAGAAGCAGCTCTGGCATGTTTCCCTGTGTGAGTGCATCGGGCAGATCGCAGTGTCCATGGCGTACAATTCTCACGATGCTGTCGAGATCAGTCGTCCTCTTTTTATTGGTGATAGGTGTATCAGCGCCTGCCTGGGCCAGGGAGACGGATATGGTTGACTTCACGATCGTCGACCGTGTGCAGTTCTCGGTGCCCGCCGACTGGCCGGTGATAGCGAATAGCTCCACAAGTGAGAGGACAGTATTCGCATTTCAGATCCCAAATCCTGCCGACAATGGCACCTCGGATTCCTCAAATTTGTCGATTATCGCTACGGACCTCAGGACCGACCAAGCCAGGGATGCATTCCAAAAGCAGTCGTCAACCGATGACAGCACGGCGCAGCAAGAGAAGCTAGTAGAAGGCTGGGCATGCAGCACCTTCTCGAAAACACAGCGTTCGACCCAGACTCAGTATGTAATCTGGGACTGCCGTCGGATTGTCGCCGATTGCGGCGTTTCTGTCCGCATTGCGTGGCCGCACCTTCCCAAAAATCCTCCGGATTACGATGGGCAGTTGAAGACGGTTCTCTCTAACTTCCTCATGAGCATTGGCCCCTTCAAGGACCTGCCAAAATCTGGAGTTCTTCGCCGAAAAGAGAATTGAGGGATAGGACTCATCAAGAGAACGCAGGCGCTTACGTCCGCACAAACGTGGCCTTGTCCTTATCCTTGCGCGCGTGGCTGACGGAAAAAACCTGGCCGTGCATCACGATGTAAACCCCGGGCGAAAGCAAACGCGCGGCCAGCAAACTTTCAGTTAGATTCTGCAGCCCGTCGCTGCCTTCGAACCCTAACGGCGTCATGGCCCCGGTCAGCACGATGGGAACCTTGAGATCGGGGAAGGATTGCTCGAGAAACCGGCCCGTCTCGACCATGGTGTCGGTCCCGTGCGAGATCACGATGGGCGCGCCTTCCCCGCTCTCAGAATTGAGGAGCGCAGCCACGCGATCGCGAACCTCGGCGCGGTCGGCGTCCGTCATCTCCATGCTGTCTTTGTTCATCAAGTGCTCGGCGCGGATTTCGGCGTCGGGCAAACGCAACATGCGCAGGTAGCGATCAAGCTTGGCGGCGCGATTCTCCACCGCGCCGCTTTGCTCGGAATAGACCTTCTCAATGGTTCCGCCGGTCGAGATCAAATAAATGCGCTGCATAACTGGTTCCTGTGCGATGTTACGCGCGGTAGCGCTTCTGGTGCCAGATCCAGGCGGTGCGGACGATTTCGTCGAGATTTGTGTAGCGGGGCTTCCAGCCTAGCTCGCGTGTGGCTTTTTCGGAGCTTGCTACGAGCACGGCGGGATCGCCGGGTCGCCGGGGATGGATTTCTGCCGGGATGGGATGGCCGGTGACGCGGCGTGCTGACTCGACGACTTCGCGCACGCTGAAGCCTTGGCCATTGCCGAGGTTGTAGATGAGCGGGGTCTCGCGCCCTTTTCCTGCTGCGAGCGCATCCAGCGCCAGCAGGTGAACGTCGGCGAGATCGGAGACGTGGATGTAGTCGCGGATGCAGGTGCCGTCGGGTGTCGGGTAGTCGTCGCCGTAGATGCGAATCGAAGCGCGGCGGCCGAGGGCCACGTCGAGGATCAGCGGAATGAGATGGGTTTCCGGCTCGTGCGATTCACCACGGACAATACTCGTGGGTCCCTCAGGGCCCTCGGCGGCGCCGGCCACGTTGAAATAGCGCAGCGACGCATACTCGAATCCGTGAATGCGGTTGAGCCAGATGAGCATCTGCTCGACGAGGAGCTTCGACTGGCCGTAGGCGTTGGTGGGGGCCAGGCGCGCATCTTCCTGAATGGGAATGGATTCCGGCTCACCATAGACGGCCGCTGTGGAGGAAAAGACCAGGCGCTTGACGCCCGTGGCCAGCATGGCCTCAAGGAGGGAAAGCGTAGAGGCGGTGTTGTTGCGGAAATAGATCTCCGGCCGCTGCATGGATTCGCCGGCCTCAATGAGGGCGGCAAAGTGAAGAACTGCATCAAAAGGGTAGTGGGAATCGCGCGCGGAGGAAAAGATTTGTTCGAGGTGAGCGCGATCCCCGAGTTCGCCGTCTATCAAGTGAACGCCTGGGGGCAAAAGATCGCTGCGGCCATGCGATAGATTATCGTAAACAAAAGCTTTATGGCCTTTTTCGGTCAGCAATCCCGTAACGGTACTCCCTATGTACCCTGCACCGCCAGTAACCAGAATCTTCATGAAAGGGCTGTCCTTCCCCAGACGATTTGGGTTACCTTGAGTCTATAGGAGCAACACCTGACAGGACTGCGGGGCGACAAGCATCTGCTGAGCCTTGTCGTCCGGCCCGGAAGCCTGCTCGGAAGCAGGTCCAGAAATGGGGAGCCGGAATCCCTATCAAATTGAAATCGCCCTCTTTGCCTGCGCAAGGGGCGATTTTTTCGCTGTTGCCTTGGGTGGAGAGAGTGGATGTTCGAAGGCCGGCCGACCCGCCGTTCCGAGAATCCGTTCTGTGCGCCAGCCAAATGGCAGGGTGTGTGGATGTGCGCCACCGCTCCAGGTCCGAGTTGCGCCCGGCATTTGGTTTCGGAGACAATTCCACGTATACTTACTACTCCCCATTCCCATTCCCGGGCTCGAAGTTCCGGGTGGAGTCGTGGGCAGGTTTCGCGCCGCGGCATCCGGAAAAAAGAGGGGAAGCCCGAATTCCGGGACCAGGCGATAGCAACGCTTCGGCAGTATTTTGACGTCATACCTCCAGGGGAGACGCTTTTGGCGTGGCTTGCGGGCCGATCTCTAAAAAATCATGAGCGCTCAAACGAATTCTGGTACGAATGTGGCACTTTTTCTGCCGATAACTTCGTAAGCATTGAATGGCGTGCGCCGCTCCCGGGCGGCTCTGAAGCGAGGATTGTACTATGTCGACGGATTACTATTCCCCAGCAAGCATGACGATGGGCCTGTTGCCCGAGGCGAAGGGAGGGTCGATGCCCTTCGTCATCAGCTCGACGGTGAATACGGTGATCGTGATCGCTCTGATCCTGGCCGGAATGATGGCCAAGCAGGTGATCCAGAAGCACTATGAGATGACGGAGCTGATCGTTCCGAACACGCCGCCGCCGGAGCGCATCAAGCAGCCCCCGCCGCCCAAGCTGAAGCCGATTGAGCAGCCGAAGATCGAGTTGAAGCCGCAGATGCGGCAGATTGAACTGCCGAAGCCAAAGCCGGAGCCAAAG
Organism: Occallatibacter sp.; assembly: GCA_049592335.1. GTDB lineage: Bacteria > Acidobacteriota > Terriglobia > Terriglobales > Acidobacteriaceae > Telmatobacter. The sequence continues at coordinate 30,472 of JBAWFY010000153.1, read as the reverse complement.
CCTGTTGAGATTCAGGCCAAGGTGAACCTGCCGCAGATGGCCAAGCCGCAGATGATCCGGCTGGCGCCGCAGCCCAAGGCCGCGCTGGCTGCGGCGATGCCGGCGCAAAATAGCAACGTGAAGCCGTCCACGGCTCCGGTGCACCTGGGCCAGACCTTTGGCGTGACGCCGAATCCGAACTCGACACGTCCGGCGACGATCGCCGCGATCGGCAATCCTTACGGCGGCATGAACGGTCCGGCAGTTGCGCCGCACGGCGTGGTGGGATCGACGGGCATCGGCAATGGAACCAAGTCCGGCTCCAACTACGGCATGGTGGGAAAAGTGGGATCGGCCGGAATTCCGGGCGCAACCGGGACGGCAAATTCGGGTTCAAACTACGGAAGGGTGGGCTCGGCGGGGATTCCCTCGACCACCGCGCAGGTTGCCATGCCGGTTCGGCAGAGTGCGGCTCCAGAGTCCACGGGCCTGGAAGTGCTCTACAAGCCGCCGGTGGAGTACACGACTGAGGCGCGGCAGATGAAGGTCGAGGGCGACGTAGTGCTGCGCGTCACGTTCCTTGCCTCGGGCCACGTGGTGGTCCAGGGCGTAGTGCGCGGGCTGGGCCACGGTCTCGACCAGGAAGCGCAGCGCGTGGCGCAGCTGATCCGTTTTCGCCCCGCGACGCGCGACGGCCGGCCTGTTGATCTTACGACAACCATCACCATCTCCTTCCAGTTGGCGTAGCAAATTTGGCGTAGGATTTTGGCGTAGCATTATTGTTAGATCGCACGTGGCCTGCGCTCAGCCGGAACGCGCCGCAAGGCGCGATGAAGGAGATACTGAGCAAGGTAGTATTCAACCAGGAGTTGCACATGAAGTTTCGCAAGATCCCCCTCGCCCTGCTGATCTTGAGTTTAAGCACGGGCTATGCGTTCGCAAGAAGAGCTAAGGAACCGAAGTTCGAGCCTTTCCGCCAGCTAACGCCCGAGCAGAATGCGCTGGTGCAGAGATCGATCGCGCAGGAAAAGGTGCTGATCCGGAATATCCAACAGCGCACGCCGCTGGTGGAGACGTACATCCAGGACACCAAGCCTGACGTGAAGCTGTATGAGGTTCCTGTTTCGGACCAGTACATGCTAAGCCGCGTGGATTTCGGGAAGGGCTTTTTCGACAAGCAATATATCCCGAAAGAGACGGGGAACAAGCACGGCTTCTTCAAGGGCTCGATGGATGCGATCACTGGCCTGACCAAGGCGCTGCATCTCGATCAACAGTGGGTCTACTCTCCGACCGGCTTCATGCAAATGATGTTCCTCGACCCCTCGAGCTTCGACCAGCAGCACTACGTGTTCAGCTTCGTGCGGCGCGAGTTTCTGGGATCGGTGCGTACCTGGGTTTTCGACGTGCATCCCAGGAGCGACAAGGAAGGCATCGGCCGCTTCTATGGGCGCATCTGGATCGAGGACGAGGGCGGCAATGTGGTACGTTTCAACGGCACCTACACCGGCTCTGCCGATCCGGAATCGAACAAGCACTTCTTCCACTTCGACAGCTGGCGCATGAATGTGCAGCCCGGGATCTGGCTGCCCGTGGCCGTGTACGTGGAAGAGACGCAGCGCACTGACGGCGCACCGACGGGCTTGAAGGCGCAAACACACTTCTGGGGCTACTCGCTCAAGCTGCCCACGCGCGACAGCGAAAACGTCAGCGTGAAGGTTGACGACGCAGTAGACAAGAGCGACGACTCGCAGGACGTGGGCCCGCTGCAGGCCTCGCGCATGTGGGTAACGCAGGCCGAGAACAACGTGATCGACCGTCTGGTTCAGGCCGGCCTGGTTGCGCCGGTCGATCCCAACGGCTACGAGGACAAGGTCCTGGGGCAGATCGTCATCAACCTGGTGGTGCCGAATAATCTCGCCTTTACCGATCAGCTTCATTGCCGCGTACTGCTCACCGATACGGTGGAAGCCACGACCGTGGGCAACACCATTCTGATCAGCAAAGGGCTCATCGATAGCCTGCCCAGCGAAGAAGCCATTGCCTCGGTAATCTCAATGGAGCTGGCGCACATCGCGATGGGTCATCACATCGATACCCGCTACGCGTTCAACGACCGGCTGCTGTTTCCGGACACGGCGACCTTCCAGCGCATCGACATGAACCACAGCGACGTGGACAATGGAACGGCGTCGAAGCGGGCGATGGAGTATCTCGAGAACTCCATGTACAAGGACAAGCTGGCGAACGCAGGCCTCTTCTATGAGCAGCTTGTGGATCGCGCCCGGGTGCTGAAGGCGCTGAACACGCCGACGCTGGGCGACTCGCTGCTCAGGGCCGACGGAACGCCGTGGATGGCCGGGCTGCTGCACCAGGCTCCGAAGATCAACTGGGACGACCTGTCGCAGACCGCGGCTCTGCCCCTGGGAAGCTGGCTGAAGACCGATCCCTGGGACGACAAGGTACATATGCTGAACGCCAAGCGCTATGCGCCGATGAACGCGCGCGACAAGATGCCGTTCGAGGTGACGCCGATCTTCTATAAGCTGCAGCGTTACGACGCGGCCGCGGCCGACTCGGCCACCGCGCCGCCGGCAGCGGAAACGCCCGCCAACGGTACTGGCGATCAGCAGCCTCCGGCCAATAGCAACGGTGACCAGCAGCCGGTCGCGACGCCCGACAATACTCCTCCTCCGGCACAACCGCCTCCGCCTCCGCAGAGCGGCGCGGCGCCGCCGCCACCCGATCAGCAAACCCCGGCTGCCGGAGCTCCGCAGTCGTAACCCCTCAACTCTGTGAGCCCAGCGCGGCGCCGCCGGTTTTTTGCTGCACCGCGCAGGGCTCTGGAGCGTGAGTCCGACTGGTTTTTGCGCCGATCGGCGATCTCACAGAAAGTGGATTTGGGCTGGCTTATGAAACGTTTTTTCCTGGCGTACTTTTTCGTCGCGTTTTCGTCGGCATTGAGTGTCACCGCATACGGCCAGAGCGAGGCTTCGGCCTTTCACCGTTCCTACTCGATTTACGCCGGCGCAGAGGGCTCCGTCTTCCAGCCCGACTACGCGGGCAACGGATACGCGGGAAACAGCCCTCAGCGCCTCTACGGCATCGGAGCGTTTGGCGATGCGCGCTTCAACCGCTGGGCGCAGGTGGAAGCCGAGGCCCGCTGGCTGCGCTTCAACGAGTACTTCGGCATCTACCAAAACACTTACTCGATCGGTCCGCGCATCCCGATCAAGGAAGACATGTTCCGCCACTTCACGCCCTACGGCAAAGTGCTGATCGGCTGGGGCACGATGTACAATCTCGCGGGCAAAGCGCTGGCTTTCACCTATGGCGGCGGCGTGGATTACAAGCTGAACAGCAGGTTCAAAATTCGCATCATCGATATTGAGTATCAGCAGTGGCGGGTGGTCACGACAAATGGGCTGGGACAGGTGGTGCCGAACGATCTGTGGCCCTACGGCGCCAGCGTTGGCTTGAGCTATCGGGTGTACTGAGGGACCCACAGGTTTTTGAAGGGCATAGGCGGCATTATCGGGACCAGGAAGTGGCACACTCCCTGCACCGGAATTAAACCAGACGTAACAACTCGGGCCGTGCCTCCGCGTTTGACGCCTCACCTGCAATAAACTGCTCTGACAAAACAGCTCGAAGGCGCGTGTATACTGGGGCCGTTCTCGGAGGTCCGGGGATGGGCAGCCCCTGCTCAATTCCAGACAAACCATCCCATCGAGTCGAAGCATGGCTGCTTGCTCCTGCTTTGCTGGCAGCTGTCTTGCTCCTGCCGGGCTGCGGAAACCAGACTGTCTATAGCTCGCCCACGCCTCCGCCGTCTACGCCTCCACCGACGTCGCCTCCACCATTAGGACCGCCGGCGGCGACGGTCTATGTGGATTGCTCGGCTGCGACGAATGGCAATGGAAGCCAATCGAGCCCCTGGAATACGCTGGCCATGATCAGCACCACGACCTTCAATCCCGGAGATCAGATTCTGTTCAACCGTGGGACAACCTGCAGCGGCGTGTTGGCGCCGCTCGGGTCCGGCACCACCGCCTCGCCGATCGTGATCGATGCCTATGGCACAGGCCCGCAGCCGATCATCGACGGCGGAATGAATACGACGGCTGTCGGATTGTATGGCGTAGAAGGATATGAGATCAACAATCTCGAGATCGTGGGCGGAAACCAGTATGGCATTTATATAGTTGGCACCGCCCCGAATACCACCTACACCCATTACAGGCTGACCAATCTCAACGTCCACGGCGCGCACTACGTGAGCACCGCGAACAGCGACTCGGACGAAATTCTTATTGCCATCGGGAATGAAGGGGAAAACTTCGACGACATTGTGCTCGATGGCGTGAGTGCGCATGACAGCGCGGTTTTCAACGGCATCGAGATCGATGTCGGGACGCCCTTCAACACAAACCCTCCGGTGTTCGGGAACAACGTCACCATCCAGAACTCGACGGTTTACAACATCTATGGAATAGGCATGACGATGTTTGCCGTCACCAACGGCCTGATGCAGAACAACGTGGTCCACAACAGCGGCCAATGCCCCACCAATCCCGGCTGCGGCGGCACCACCGGCGGAATGATGGATCTCTATTGCCACACCTGCACGATCCAGAACAACGAGGTGTACTCCGTTCAAGACTGGAGCCCCTGGGACGGCGGCGACTACGACATCGACGTCTGGAACACGAACAACATTGTTCAGTACAACTACGGCCACGATTCCGTCGGCTACTGCGTCTCGGTGTTCAGCGCGTATATGGAGGTGAGCACCAATGAAATCATCCGCTACAACGTCTGCGCTAACAATTCGCAGCTCGTCAACAGTCCCGACTCGGGTGAAATATTCATGAACACGAACGGCGCCTCCGTGAGCGGGACCCTCGACGGTATCGAGGTTTATAACAACACCTTTTATTGGAATCCCGCTACACCCGGCCCGGCCTTCGACACCGTAGACGCCGATTTCAGCGGCGCCGGTCCCAATCTATTCGAGAACAACATCATCTACTCGACGGTGCCGAATCTGATCGAGACCACAACAGATTTCACGCTGAACAACAACATCTACTGGACCGTCGGGACCACACCCGACTGGAATATCAACGGCGCCGACTACGCGAACCTGGCATCATACCAATCCGCCTCCAGCCAGGATGCGAACAGCCTGTACACCGATCCGATGATGAACACGCCGACCTACCATGGCGTCGGACTCCCGGTTGCGGAGTTCACTTTGCTGCCCGGTTCGCCCGCCATTGGCGCTGGCGCCAACATTTGCAGCGGGATCAGCGGATGTTCAATGGGGACACAGGATTTCTGGGGCAATCCACTGCCTAACGGAACTGGATACAATATTGGGGCTTGGCAGTGAAGGCTGTGTACCTCCGATGACTGCGCCGCGGACAAGACGCGTCTCAGCGCTCGTCCGCGCGTTGTTTGTTTTTGCTTTCGCGTTGAGCGCGGCCGGCCAATCGCAGAGTATCTCCACTGTGCCCGACCTTACGCTGCCCGATGTCCGCGGCGGCACGTTCCATCTGCGCTCGCAGCCCGCGCAGCCTCTGCTGCTTGCGTTTCTTGAGACGGTGCCCGACACCGCCGACACGCCTTCGCGCAGCCAGGTTGTGTTTCTGGCAAGCATGGCGCATCAATACGGTCCGCGTGGACTGCGAGTCGCAATCGTGGATGCCTCGGCACTGGCGCGCGGTTCGTCACCCTCGCGCGACGCTGTGCTCAACGCCAGTTACGATTGGCAGCTCAAGATCCCGTTACTGCTCGATCCGGACAAAAAGCTGGCGCGCGCCATGGGCGTCGATGGAGTGCCCACCACGTTGTTGATTGCAGCCGATGGCAACATTCTGCACCGGTGGCGGGGTTTCACTCCTCCGGCGGTACTGGCATTGGAGATCGAGAAATTGCTTGGCGGGCCGCTGGCGGTGACGCCATGACCTTATCCAGCCGCGGTTGTTCGGGGCAATCCTCTCTATGCTGATATGGTTGAACTGACCAGAGCTGACGGGCAAACGGTGCGCGGGCCAGAAAGCCAGCTGGGCCCTTGGCATCTGCCAGCGCTCAAGCCGCTTCAAACTTTGAAGATGCGAAAGTTCTTGGAAATCCCCCTTCAATTGCGCGGACGATGGATTGGTACTCTGCTCGCCGCCTGCCTTCTGCTCTCGATCGCGGCGCTTGCGCAGAGCAAGAGTGATGCGAACAGCAATCCGTCGAAGACGCCCGAGAACGCGGCTGCGGCCGATCAAGGGCCGGAAGGAACTGCCGCTCAGGCGTCTCAAGGAGCAGCTCCGGGGCAGCCGACGGCGCCCGCCCCCAAAACCGCGGTACGACTGGCAAGACTGCCCCAACCTCTGCCCCCGCAGCTCACCCACGGAATCGATGTCGATCGGCGTTCGAACGACATTCTGCACCATCTGAGCCAGGTCATCGGCTACTATCGCATGGCCGTGACCCCGATCCAGAAGACGGGGCGACCGAGCGACACTCTCTATGCGCAGCAGGCGCAAACCACCGCCACGCAAATTGCTCAATTAGCCTTCCAATCCGCGCGCGACGAAGCCGCGCTGCTGGCCCGCATCCCTTCCGCACAAGGGCAGGGACAAGCAGGCGGGCAACCCGCTGACGCAGAACAACAGCGTCTGCGCAACGCTCAAGTGAAAGTGACACAGCGCATTCAGGACCTCCAGAACCAGCAAGATGCTCTCGAAAAGAAGATCGACACAGCGCCGCGGAGCCAGCGCGCGCAGCTTGGCGATCAACTGGACGATCTGCGCGGCCAACTCGAGCTGGCGACTGCGGAGTCGGATGCGCTGACCAAGGTCTTCGGCCTGTCGGCAACCAAGAGCAACACGGGGTTGGAGAGCGACATTGACAAGCTGCAACATTCGATTCCCGAGGTCATCGACAGCAATGTCAAGCCTGTGGCGAACTCGATGCAGAGCCTCGAGTCGATAGGCGAAGCTGGCGTCGTGAATCAGGGCGAGGTCCTGTTCCAGCTGATTTCGACCGAGCATGCGATCGACACGCGCATCGATGCCTTGAAGGAGTTGCACCAACAGGCCACGGATCTGCGCACGCCGCTGGTGAATATCATTCGCGCAACGCTCAAACAAGGCAACGACCTGGAGAGCAATTCCGGGGCGCAGAATCCTCCTGGAAACAACCAATCGGCCGCGGTCAAGGGAGTCGCGGACAAAAAAACCTACGATCAGCTCACCGATGCCTTCAAAACTGTCTCCGCGGTTTCGATTCCGATCAGCCAGGAGCTGCTTCTGATCGAGCAGGCGCAGGGGAATCTGGTGTCATGGCGCTCTTCAGTGGATGCGGAGCGCGCCAGCATCATGCATTCCCTGCTGATTCGCCTGGGCATCATTGTTCTGGCTCTCGTTGTCATCCTCGCCGTTGGCGAAGCATGGCGGCGGGCCGTTACGCGCTACGTGCAGGACCTCCGCCGGCGCCGCCAACTTTTGGTGATCCGGCGCATGGCCATCGGCTTTCTCAGCGGCGTCGTGGTTATCCTGGGAGCCGTCACGCAATTCAGCTCACTCGCCACGTTTGCCGGCTTCGTCACGGCGGGACTGGCCGTGGGCCTGCAAACGGTTTTGCTTTCGGTGGCGGCGTACTTTTTCATCGTGGGTCGGTATGGGGTTCGCGTGGGAGACCGGATCACGGTGGCGAACGTGACCGGCGACGTGATCGAGGTGGGCCTGTTTCGCTTTTACATGCTGGAGTTGGCGGGCCTGGGATCGGTTCTTCATCCCACCGGCCGCGTGGCCGTGTTTGCAAATTCCGTGCTCTTTCAAACCGGCACGCCGCTCTACAAGCAGATTCCGGGAACCAACTATGCCTGGCATGAAGTCACGTTGAAGCTGAAGCCCGGCGCGGATCACCAGCCTGTACTCGACGCCATTCAACATGCGGTCGAGGGAGTCTATGCGGAATACAAGGACCAGGTGGAGCGGCAGCACGCCCAGGTGGAAGCGTGGATGGACACCAGCTTGCCGTCCGTAAAGGTTGAGTCACGGCTGGCCTTCTCCGACGGCTTGAAATGCACGGTGCTCTACCCGGTGCTCAACGCGCGCGCCACGGAGATCGATCAGCGCGTGGTCGAGTCGTTGCTTCACGCCATGGCCGCCAATCCAGCGCTCGCGCAAGCCATCGACGGTTCACCGGAGATCGCGGCGGTGGTGAAGGCGTAGGTTTGTCGCCTGGCCAGCCTCAACCGAGCACAAGTGCTTTCGGCTTATAGGTGTCGAGGAAATCCCGCCCCTCGCCAAGTACCCAAGGGATCGCGGTCAGGTCTAAGGGGCATAGTCTAAGATTTCTAGACAATCGACTTTATCATCGTAGCCAAACTTGATGTTGTCCAGAGGGAACGATTTGGTTCTGTCCCACCCATCACCTTTGACCTTGACGAAAAACTCCGTACACTCGAGAACCAAGACATAGACACCTCCAAGCGTCCTAGCGCCCATCACCTCCGCTTTGCGGCCAGTATTCATCTGGACCCACATGACTCGCTTCCCAACCCATTTACAGAGTTCCTTGCATTTGCGCTGCGACTCGGTTTCGAGGGAAGCAGTCTTCGTTTTTCCGATGGAGTGCAGGGCATTATGCTCGCGAATGGTCTTCCATGCCCTCAAAAAATCCTCGGGGAACATCGACGCATCGTTATCAACAAGTTTTGCGCAATTCTGACAAAGCCAGATGCCATTCCAAGCCGATGAGCGTTGTTCGGCGGTCAGCACGTCTCTATACCGAGGGCCGCCAGGTGAGGCCGCGGTGATGTGAGCAGCAACTCCGATGTTAAGTGCCTTCGAGGGGTCCTCTTGTGGCCCTCCGGTCGGGCTTCCACAATCCGGATTCGAGCAAATAAGATTTGCTCGGTTGGCAATGACACGTTTCACATCTTCGGTAAAATCATCTCGCATTTCGGTCCCGGTTATTCTACCGTCACGCTCTTGGCCAGGTTGCGCGGCTGGTCTACGTCGCAGCCGCGGCGGACCGCGATGTAATAGGCGAGCAACTGCAACGGAACGATTTCGATGAGCGGAGAGAGCAGCTCCGGCGCCGGCGGAATGAGTATCACGTGCTCGACAAGGCCGCTGATGGTCTCATCACCCTCGGTCGCCACCGCAATCACGCGGCCGCTGCGCGCGGTGACTTCCTGAATATTCGAGAGCGTCTTTTCGTAGCGCAGCTTCGAGGCCGGGTCGGATGCATCGCGCGTGGCGAGTACCACCACCGGAAGCGTCTCATCGATGAGCGCGTTGGGGCCGTGCTTCATTTCTCCGGCCGGATAGCCCTCGGCGTGGATGTAGGAGATCTCCTTGAGCTTAAGCGCGCCTTCGAGCGCAATCGGAAAGTGAATGCCTCGGCCGAGATAGAGGAAGTCCGATACCGTCGAGAATTCCTTGGCTAACACTTCGCATTGGGCCGAGCGGCCGCGCAGCACCTCTTCGATCTTGGCGGGAATGCGCCCCAGCTCGCCGATGAGCGCGATGGATTCGGCCATGTCCAGCTTGCCGCGTAACTGGCCGAGCTTCATGGCCAGCAAAAACAGCGCCGTGAGTTGCGACGTGAACGCCTTGGTGGAAGCTACGCCAATCTCCGGCCCGGCGTGCGTGTAGATGGAGCCGTGCGCCTCGCGCGCCACCATGGCGCCGACCACATTGCAGATGGCCACGGTCTTCGAGCCCATGGCTTTCATCTCGCGCTGCGCGGCCAGAGTGTCGGCGGTTTCGCCGCTCTGCGTGATCAGCAGGCCTAGCGATTCGGGTCCGCCAATAGGATCGCGATAGCGGTACTCGCTGGCATAGTCCACGTCTACCGGCACGCGCGCCAGACGCTCGATCATGTATTTGCCGGTGAGCGCCGCATGCCAGCTGGTGCCGCAGGCAGCGATGCTGATGCTCCGGGCGCGTGCGAGCTCCTCGTCAGAAATCTCCATTTCGGCAAGGAAGACGGAGCCCGAATCGAGAGAGACGCGGCCCAGGGTAGTATCGGTGATGGCCCGCGGCTGCTCCCATATCTCCTTGAGCATAAAGTGTTTATATCCACCCTTTTCGGCCTGGATGGGATCCCATTGCACGCGGGTCAGCTCGCGCTTCACGGGCTGGCCGTCGAAGTCGGTGAGCGTGACGCCCTCGCGCGTCAGGATTGCCATGTCGCCGTCAGCTAGGAAATAGATATTGCGCGTGTGGTGGAGAATGCCGGGCACGTCGCTAGCGACGAAGGCCTCGCCCTCTCCCACGCCGATGACGACCGGCGGACCGAGCCGAGCGGCCACGATCTTATCCGGCTCCGCTGCGCTCAACACTCCCAGCGCGAAGGCGCCCGTGAGCCGTTTTGCCGCCCGCCGCACCGCGTCTTCGAGCAGGATGGGCTTGCCCGCGGCCTCCGCTTCCTTCTGCATCTGCTCGATGAGGTGGGCGATGATCTCGGTGTCGGTTTCGGTGACGAATTTGTGGCCCTGCGCGGTAAGCTCGCGCTTGAGCTCAAGATAGTTCTCGACGATGCCGTTATGCACAACGACGATGCGGCCCGTGCAATCGCGGTGAGGATGGGCGTTCTCTTCGGTGGGCCGGCCATGGGTGGCCCATCGCGTGTGACCGATGCCGAAGGTTCCCTGCGGCGGATGGTCGCGCAGCACGTTTTCGAGGTTGCCGAGCTTGCCTGGCGCACGCCAGACTTCAAGCTGCGGGCTGCCGGGCTTGCCCACGGCGATCCCCGCCGAGTCGTAACCCCTATATTCGAGACGCCTTAGCCCTTCAATGATGACAGGGACAACCTCTTTCGTTCCGACATAGCCGACGATTCCGCACATATTGGGATTGTAAAGCGAACCAAGGTAGACTACCCGAACCAAAAGACCGCTTACTTGAGTCTGTTGCTCAACCGAGTTCCCCTATCTTCGGCCGAAAGGCGGTGAAAGGACGGAAACTTCCGCTGATGAAAGCCGAAACCGGTAAAAAAGCCGAAATTGACATTTCCCACTCAAGTGGGATTGTGATACGCACTGACAATTTTGGATGATACCTGGGTGGATTCGTTCAGCCACGGGTCACTTTCCGAGGAAGGTGACGGTTGGCCGGTTCCCTTAGAAGCAAAATTATCCTGCGGCATCGCCTGAGGGCATGAAAGCTGTCGCGGAACCTAATACGGCGTCGCCTGGCACGGACGCGTCACACCGGGTTAACTCCTCCGGGTGAGAGCGCCTAAGCTCTTGTCCACAAAAGTACTATCTAAGTTGTCATTCTGTGGCATTTTAAGAGTTTGCGGCGAACGCTAGAATCATTTGCAGTTGACCAGAGGCGCATTGCGCGAGAAGGACTCAACTGAGAACCTGCAAACCTAAAGGGACGATAAACCGGTTCTGAATCCCATCCCCCTGCGGCGATCGGTATAGAAACTCGGCCCTCCCTTGAAATTGCAAATCCGTAGTTAGAGAACGGAGAAAGAAATGGCGACCACACCCGGCGACTACGATGTCGCTTCGCACCGCAACGACGAGTTGAACAATCCAGTCGGTGCATTCGGGCTGAAGATTACTTTGATCTGCCCAAACGAGCACTATTGCTCGGAATTGGCCCACTGCCTTTTTGACGCGCAGTGCGGCGAAGTACGCACGCAAACCTACTATCCCTCGATTCCCGTTGGCGACACCGACGTGCTGGGCGGGGAGTGCGACGTGGCGATTGTGGAGCTGGACAGCGATCCCGATCAGGCGTTGGCGCTGGTCAAGCGGATCGGCAACACATCGACGGCGCGACTGATGGTGTGCTCCGCGAGCCCGGCTCCGGACCTGTTGATGCGCTGCATGCGCGCAGGAGCGCGCGAGTTTCTGAATCTGCCTGTGGATCGCGACCAGATTGTGGCCGCGATGGTTCGCGCGGCGGCCAAGCGGCAACCGGCGCAGCAGGAGAAGCGTGCGGTCGGCAAGCTGATGGCCTTCATGGGCACCAAAGGTGGCGCCGGCGTGACCACGGTGGCGACGAACTTTGCGATCGCCCTGGCCGAGCACACAGGCGCGAAGACTCTGTTCATGGATCTAGACCTTCCGCTGGGCGATGCCGCATTGAATCTCGGCATCACGGCAGAATTCTCGACGACGGACGCGCTCGAGAGAATCGACCGGCTGGACACGAGCATGCTCTCGCGCATGACGGTGGCCGACAAGAGCGGATTGCATGTGCTGCCGGCTCCCGGGCATTACGTCTCCGTGCAACCCTCCGACGCCGATATCAAGACGCTTCTGGAACTGGCCGCGCGCAGCTACGACTACGTGGTGGTGGATCTGGGCTCGCGGCTGGATCTGCGCGGCACGGGCGTGTTCCAGATCGCCAACCCCATCTTCCTGGTAACCAGGGTGGACGTGGCCGATCTGCGCAACTGCAGCCGGCTCATCTCACAGTATTTCGGCAGCGACTTCCGCAACATCGAAGTGGTCCTTAGCCGCTACAAGCGCAACATGCTGGCCATCGACGACCAGGAAATTGCGCGCATGCTTTCCGTGCCCGTGCGCTGGAAGATTCCCGCCGACGACGATGCGGTCAATTCGATGCATGCCCAGGGCATTCCTCTGATGCGCAGCAACAATCCGGTCTCGAAGGCCATCCGCAAAATGGCCGAAGACATGGCGCCGAAGGGGGAGAAAACTGCAGCCCCGGCAGCCGCGCAGGAGGAAGAAGAACCGACTAGCCGCAAGGCGAAGCCGGCCAAAGGCAAGGCCAAGTCGGATGGATTGCTGAGCATCTTCTCCAGCCGGAGCGAGGAAGGCGAAGAAGCCAGGCCGGAGCCGCAGCAGCCGGCGGCAGCGGCCACCGAGCCTGAGACGCGCACCTACAAGGGCGTGTTGTATGTGAAGGGCAAAGATGGCAAATGGCACGCGCAGGGCGCGGCGCAGCCGGAGCCGGTTGTTGCTGCCCCGGTGGCCCCGCCAGCCCCTCAGATCGAAGCGCATGTGGCATGGTCGGCGCCGGAGCCGATCGGTTTCGGAACCGCTCTCGACGACACGCAGCTGAACGCCACGGCCAACGTGGACGGCTCGTTCGAATACCAGCCTGCGGCCGGCGAGGTTCTCTCCGCGGGATCGCACACACTGAAGGTGCTCTTTATTCCGCGGCAGGACCCGGACAATCTGGTGGAAGCTGAGGTTCCGTTCACGGTCAACAAGATTCTGCCCGTGGTGACATGGCATCAGCCCGAGCCGATCTCTTACGGCACGCCTCTGGGGGATGGACAACTGAACGCCCAGGCCAACGTGGATGGCAGGCTGGTGTACAACCCGCCGGCAGGAACCGTGCTACCGGAAGGCGTTCACGCGCTGTCGGTGATCTTTATCCCTACCGACCCGGTGAACTACAACACCGCGGTCAGCGTGGCTTCGCTCACCGTATCGCGGATGATTCCGAACATCGAGTGGCCCGACCCGGCGCCCATCTTCTACGGCGCGCGCCTGAGCGCGACGGAGACGAACGCGAGGTCGTCGGTTCCCGGTTCGTTTATCTACACACCAAAAGAGGGCACGCAGCTGCCGGCCGGAGTACACAAGCTGACGGCGACGTTCATGCCCGAGCAGAGTGAGTACTACAGCGAGACCAAGGCCACGGCAACGCTGATCGTGGCCCGCGCCACGCCGGAAGCCAGTTGGCAGCAGCCGCCCGACATCGTTTACGGCACGCCGCTCAGCCCCGAGCATTTCGCGGTTCAAACCAAGGTTCCGGGAACGTTCGAGTTCAGCGCCGACGTGGGCGAGGTGCTTTGCGCCGGACGTCACGCGCTGATTGCGTACTTCACTCCACAGGACACAGCCAACTTCTCGGAATCCGAGTTCGAGGCCACGCTCAACATCGCCAAGGGCACGCCGACGCTGCACTGGCAGGAAGAGGCGCATATCGTCTACGGCACGCCGCTGGACGACAGTCTCCTCAATGCGCAGGCTTCGGTTCCGGGATCGATTGAATACACACCGGGTTCTGGAATGGTTCTGCCTGCCGGCAGACATACGGTGGTGGCCCACTTCACGCCCGTCGATGCCAAGAACCTGGAAACCGTGGAGGCGCGGCTGGCGCTCACGGTCGATAAGGCTACGCCTGCCGTCGAATGGCCCGCGCAGATTTCGATGGTCTACGGCATGCCGCTCAACGATCGCGTCTTCCGCATCTCCACCGCGGTCGAAGGCAGTCTGTCGCTCACACCGGCAAAGGGCGAGGTTCTGCCCGCCGGCGTGCATATCGTGCATGCGGTCTTTGTGCCGGCCGAGTCGGGCAACTATGTGCCGGCCGAAGCCGACGTGCGGGTGCAGGTGGCAAAGGCCTACCCGGTGGTTACCTGGGAACCGCCCAAGCCCATCGCTTACGGCGCAGAGTTGACTGAGGACCAGTTGAACGCCAGCGCCAATGTCAATGGGCACTTTACCTACACGCCGCCCCTAGGCAAGAAGCTCGGAAGCGGCCAGCACGCCATCAGCGCCACCTTCGTTCCCGACGACGGTGCCAACTATCAAAGCGTTCAGGCCACCGTGCAGCTTACCGTCGAAAAAGCGGTGCCTGCGATCGACTGGCCGGAGCCGGCACCGATCACCTACGGCGAAGATCTGGGCGAAAAGCATCTGCAGGCGCGCGCTTCAGTACCCGGATCATTTGTTTACACGCCGACTGCCGGAGAAGTTCTCGAAGCCGGCGTCAACAAGCTCACCGCCGTCTTCACTCCGCTGGACACGGCCAACTATGTGTCCACGCAAGCCGCGGTCAAGCTTACCGTCAATAAGGCAGTGCCCACACTGATGTGGTACGATCCGGCGCCCATCGAATGGGGCACGCCGCTGAGCACCACGCAGCTGAATGCCAAGGCCAGCGTTCCCGGCAGCTTTGTGTACACGCCGGCTGAAGACGAGCGGCTCAGGGCCGGCAATCACACGCTGTCGGTCACCTTCCTGCCCGAGGACTCACGTAACTACGCGGCGGTCGAAACATCGACTTCGATCACCGTCCATCGCGCCACGCCGTCGATTTCCTGGAATCCGGTTTCGCCGATCGGCTATGCAACGCCGCTGGGACACGATCAACTGAACGCCGAAACCGACATTCCGGGCGTGTTCGTTTATCGCCCGGCAGTGGGCGCGGTACTGCCTGCCGGCACGACGCAACTGACGGCGACCTTCCTGCCCGAGGACGACGCCAACTATGCGGAAGCCGACGCTTCAGCCACGCTCACGGTGGAGAAGTCGGTTCCCGCCATCGCGTGGCGCACACCCCAGCCGATCGAATACGGAATCGCCCTGAGCGAGCAGCAACTGAGCGCTTCGGCCAATGTTCCCGGTTCGTTCACCTACATGCCGCCGGCCGGTTCCATGCTTTCGGCCGGAACCCACACCGTCACGGTACAGTTCGCGCCCGACGACACGGCGAATTTCCTAGCCACCGAAGCCTCGATCTCGCTGGTGGTCAAGAAGGCGACGCCGAAGATCTTGTGGCCAACACCGGAAGCGATCATCTCGGGCAATCCGCTGAGCGTCGCGCAGCTGAACGCCAAGGCGACGGTGCCGGGCAAGTTCGCCTACATTCCGCGCGCGGGTTCGGTTCTGCCCGCGGGCACGCATACCATCGAAGCCACCTTTGTGCCAGCCGACACCACCAACTACGCGCCGGTGCAGAGTTCGGTGCAGATTGCCGTTGTCGAAGTGAGGGAAGTGGCGATCGACTGGAGAGCGCCCGCTCCGATCTTCTACGGTACGGCGCTTGGAGCCAATCAACTGAACGCAAAAACCAGCGTTCCCGGAACGTTTGTCTACTCGCCGCCGGAGGGCACGTTGCTTGCTGCAGGAACGCAGACTCTGATGGTTACCTTCATCCCGGACGACGACGTGAAATACGCTGCCGCCCAGGCCTCGGTCACGCTCGTGGTGAAAGCCGTCGAGCAGGCCGCCAACGATAACAGGACTGCCCCCGCGCCAATCAGCGCATCGGGCAGCGCAACCGATCGCGACGCGGCCCGGCGGAAGCAACCACCCGCCAGCGAGCCGCCAGCCGCGAAAAAGGAAACCCGCGTCTACAAAGGGCTGACCTACGTAAAGGGGGTTGATGGAAAATGGCACCTAGAGAAGTAAAAACACCTGAATTCCCAGATACTCTGCCAGAAGATTTTGCCGAATGGGACGGCGGAGAACAACAACCGGGTCCGGCTCCGGTTAAACAAGCACCCGTTCAAGCTACCCGTCCAGTGGAGATTCGGCCTCCCGCAGCCACGAGAGTCGTGGCGCCGGAGCGTGAGATTCCCACGCACCAGCCTGTAGTCCGCGCTGCCAAGCCCGCACCCCCCGCGCCGCCCAGGGCAGCCGTGGAACAGACATGGCAACCTCCTCGTCCGAAGCCCCAGAGCGCCCCGCAAAAGCCCGACTTTCCGGCAGCCAACCAGCGCAACGCCGAAGCCAAGCTCGCCGAGGCCCTGTGGCCTGAGGCCGAGCAAAAGAAAAGGGCCAAGAGCGACGAGGGCCAGGGCAGCCGCCGCAGCCTCACGGTTGCAATCGGCGCGGCTGTGGTTTGCGTAGGCCTCGGTGGCGGCGGCTACCTGGTCTACAACATGCGGTCGCACTCGCAGCCGCATCCGCAGACGGCTACCGAAACCGGCATAACGAACCCGGTGGAGACAACTGAACCAGCCGCGGCGCCTGCCGGCAAGCCTGATCCGCGGAACGCGGCGAACGGCGCGAACCAGGCTGGCAACGCACAGTCGGCTTCGGCACAGCAGTCGAATCAAAACTCGTCGCAAAATGCTGCGCAGGACAACTCCGATACGTCAGCGGCGAATACGCAGCCGGCTCCGCCGCAGAATGTGAACATGGCGCAGTTTACCGCTCAGTCGCAGATTCCGCGCGGCCAGCAGCAGCCCACCGCTCCCGAGCCTTCCGGCAATCTGATGATGGGCGGCAGCACCACCGCTCCCATGATCGGCACTTCAAAGCAGGAGCACGTGCAGTTTGAGCCTTCGAAGCCCATCGACGTCTCTTCGGCGGCGTTGCAACTGACCAGGAGAACCACGCCGGATTATCCTGAGATCGCGCGCAACTCGCATGTCAGCGGCGTGGTCAGCGTGACGATCACCATTACCCCGCAGGGCACGGTTGCCGATGCCCGCGCCACCAACGGTCCGGCTCTGCTGCGCCAACCGGCCGTGAACGCCGTGAAGAACTGGCATTTCAAGCCCTACATGCTGAACGGCCACCCGGTGGCCGTGACCAGCAACGTGAACGTGAACTTTGCGATTCAATAGCGAAAGCGCGCACAGGCTTTGAGCCTCAACCTCCTACGCCCATCCCGACGAACCTGTCGGGATGGGCATTTCTTTTCTGGGGCGAGGCGGATCAACGTCAATGGGGATTGAGGGGATAGGCAACGCGCAGGTCAAGAGACCGGCGCTGCAACCGGCTAAGCAACTGTGCCTGCAAAGGATAGAACGCCGGCGACTAATGCGTCGATCTCCGCGCGCGTGGTGCGATGGTTGACGATGGCGGCGCGAATCGCAACCTGGCCATCGATTCTGGTGGTCGACGGGGCCACGATGCCCGATTCCTGCAGCGCAACCACAATCCTGGCATTGAGTGTGTCGGGATCTTCCGAGCGATAGCGAAAGCAGACGATGTTCAATTCCACCGGCGCCAGCAGCTCCAGTTGCGGCGTCTCCGCGATCCGGCGTTCGAGATACTGCGCTAACTCGCAGTTGTGGAAGATGGCTCTTCCCAGCGCATCCGTCCCGTAGACCTTGAGCGTGAACCAGATCTTGAGGGCGCGGAACCCACGTGAGAGATCGGGCCCGAAGTCGCAGGGCCAGGGAGAGCCGGCGGAGATGCCGCGCTCGGCGCGCGCCAGATAGTCGGCGGGCAGCGCAAAGGCGCGGCGATGCGCCTCGCTGTCGCGCACCAGAATGGCGCCGGCGTCATAGGGAACCTGTCCCCACTTGTGGAAGTCGAAGGCCAGCGAGTCGGCAAGCTCCATGCCCTTGAGCCGCGGCGCCAGCTCGGGCGCAAGTTTGGCAAGCGCGCCAAAGGCTCCATCCACATGAAACCAGATCTTCTCCCGCCGGCAAAGGCCGGCCAGGCCCGTGAGATCGTCAATGGCGCCGGTATTCACCGTGCCCGCCGTGCCCACGACCAGAAACGGCGTGATGCCTGCCTTGCGGTCGCGGCGGATCGCTTGGTCGAGAGCGCCGAGGTCGATGCGGAAATGTTCGTCCGTCGGAATGAGGCGCAGCGCGTCGGAACCCAATCCGGCAATCTCAATGGCTTTGCCGATGCAGCCATGCACGGCAGTCGATGCGTAGGCGGCGAGCGGTCTTGTTCCCGCCGCGACTCTTTGGCCGGACATCTGATTGCCGAGGGCCGCCTCGCGCGCCACCACCACTGCGATCAAATTGGCCACGGAACTTCCGGTGACGAAAAGCCCCGAAGCGCCTGCGGGAAAACCCGCGATCTCGTTCGCCCAGCGCACCACCTCGCGCTCCACCTCGATGGGAATGTGGTCGCGGCCGCCGAGGTTCGCATTCAAACCGCCGGCAAGCATTTCAGCCAGCATGCCGACCGGCGTTCCCCCGCCATGTACCCAGCCCATGAACCCCGGATGGACATTGCCCACCGCATAGGGCAGCACGAAGCGCATGAACTCCTCGTGAACCTCGGCGAGCGTCGACCCCGATCGCGGAACTGTGCTCACGCGCCGCGCCCTCACTTCGGCGGGAATCGGCTGCCAGACAGGACGGTTGCGGATTTCGCGCGTGTACTCCAGCATGTCGTCGAGCATGCGATGCGCCTGGGCACGGAACTCCGCCCAGTTTTCCGGGTCGAGTGTGGCGCTCCGCTCGGCATCCAGGGCAGCTTCCGTGGGCGGCGGCAGGGAATCGTGGCTTTGCGGCATCAATTTTTCGCTCTGCGCGGGGAAGGCTCCACTTTCTATCCTACCGCCCTGCAATCGCGACACCTTTCAGTGCATGCCGCACACCGGGACGAGACTGCTGGAGTCCTGTGCATGGACGTGTCCGCCGGTGACGCTTTCCGCGTCGACGATGAACGAAGCGCTTTTCTGCCGGCTCGCCGACGGTGCTTCGCCACCGCCTGCGCAAACATTTACCCTTTCAGCGACTGGAAAGCCTCACATTTAAAAGGAGTAATCTCCCGAGTGCCGTCTTCGTGCAACCTTGGGGCGATTTTGGTGTCTAATTCAGCATTGGGCTAGCTAAGTTGCCGAATCTACAACGAATTCCTATTTTTGAGGTTGACGCTATGACTTCCCTCGTTTCGACGCCCCTCGTGCGGCGTTGCTGTGTAATTGCGGCTGCGATCTTGTTGGCAGCCGGAATCGCCCAGGCGCAGCAATCCAACACTTCCGATAACAGTGCCAGCGCTCCTAGCGACTCCTCGAGCCAATCGGGGCTGGACCAGTTCCAACTCGCCGAACTAGCCACGCCCGCGCTTCCGGCGGGCTCCGCGGCCTCGCCCGGCGGGAGCGCTGCGAGCCAATACGGAAGCGGCGGCGGCCATGGATTTCACGGCATGTTCCACCATTGGACGTTTGAGGCGGGCGGCGGCTTTAACGCGCCAACCGGCGAGGACACCAACGAATCCGGTGTGGTTACAGGAACCTCTATTCCGGTCATCACCTGGGGTGGCAACTTCACCGTCGGCGGAGGGCTGCGCTTCAACAAGTACCTCTCCGTGCTTGGCGAGTATCAGTTCATTGGCGATAAGTTGCCTGGGGCGCTGATTTCGGCTATCAATAACGCTACAGGCGGCCAAGCCGGCATCACGTCGGGCGACACACATATCAACTCGATCACCGCTTCTCCGGTTGTCGACTTGACGCCCAAGAGATCGAATGGCGCTTACCTGGTCGGCGGTGCCGGCTGGTACCACAAGTCGACAAACTTTCAAGCGCCCGAAATCGCGTTCGACCAATTTGGCGACGAGGAGGAGGAGAATGTCACCGTTGCCTCGTTCACCTCGAATCAATGGGGCGCCAGCGGCGGTCTAGGTCTCTATCATCGCTTCTCGAACGTCTACGGCGACACGAACCACACCGAGGTTTTCGCCGAAGCGCGCTACCTGTACATTCACACGCCGCCCGCCACGCAAGCCAACGGCCTCGGCATCACCGAATTGATCCCGGTCACGATCGGCTTCCGCTTCTAACGCTCGAACCCCGAAAGCCCACCATTCTTCCGCGACACGATGCAGAAAGACCGGTGGGCTTTCCAGCCTTCAGTTACCAGGACTTTTCTTCCGCTGACGCTCCCACTTCGCCCCGCCCGATGCGCTCCAGAAACATCCGCGCCAATTTTCGTTCGCCGGGATGGCTTTCGCCGTGCATCGTACACAGGTCGAGGAACTCATCGCAGAGCGCGTTGCGTTCCGCCTGCTGCGCAAGAATTGCCTGAAGCGCGATCGCCAACTCACGCAGACGCGCTGCTTCAGGCCAGCTTTTTTCCGGCTCATCGAAGTCAATCGGCTCACTGAACAATCCACGGCGGCCGCGCGCGCACTCATCCAAGCACGCCAGCAGTTGTTCGCTGAAGGCGCTGGCAAGCGTCTCGATCTCGGCCGGTTCCATCTGGTCGCGCGGGTCCATATTTTCTTGCTTCGGCCTCTTTCACTTCGCAGGGCTCTTCGCGGCCTGCATCGCGGCTTCAATTTCGTCAGCGGTGTGCGGCAACGAAGCATCGAGATCCACAAGCTTGCCGTCGGCTGTGACCAGAAAATCGCACTCGATGCGAATGCCGATCTTCTCTTCGGGAATGTACACGCCCGGCTCGATGGTAAACACCATTCCCGGCCTGAGCACCACCGGATAATTGGCTGGGTCGTGCACGTCGATCCCCATCATGTGGCCGAGACCGTGCAGCCAGTATTTTCCGAGCGGCTGGCCGTGCAGATCCGCCCCGTGGGTATTGATGTAGTTGTACGCAACGGTATCGAGCGAGTTCGGGTCTTTGCGCTCGCGGTCGTTGATCGAAGATTTGCCCGCGACAAAGGCATCGGCAGCCGCCTGCTGCGCACCCAGCACCACGTTGTAAATCTCGCGCTGCCGCGGAGTGAAATGTCCATTCACGGGCAGCGTGCGCGTAATGTCGGAGGCGTACATCGAGTATTCACAGGCGGCGTCGATCAGCAATACGTCGCCATCCTGCATGGTGCGGTGGTTGCTCGAATAGTGCAGGATCGTCGAGTCCGGACCTGAGCCCACGATGGGCGAATAGGACGGCCGCTCACATCCGTTCTCCATCCACACGGCCGTCATAGCTCCTGCGATGGCGCGCTCCGTCATTCCCGGCTTGACCCACCACTGCATCACCACGCGCTGCGCCAGAATCGATGCCTTCGATGCCTGCTTGATCAGTGCAATCTCGCCTTCGTCCTTGATCTGACGCAGAGGCATCGTGAGAGCGGTCACGTCGTGCGGCCGCGGCACGTCCGCAATGCCCAGCGTCGTGCCGGTAAAGCGCGTGAACGCAGTGGCCGCCGCGGACTCGGGCTGTGTCCACAGATTTTTCAAGAGATCGCGATCGGCCGCGATCAGACGGTCGAGCACGGCGGGCATTTCAGTCATCGCTTGCACATTGTCTACGCCAGCGGCCTCGGCCACCCCAGGAGTTGCGGCATCCATCTTCGCGCCGGTGTAGGTTTCCATGTGCAGATCGCGCGCGGGTAGGAACAGAATCTCCTTGTAGGCGCGCGGCGCGGCAGTCTGCGGCGCATCACCGACGATCACGAGCGCCGCGCCCGGCTCGTTCCAGCCTGTTAAATAGTAGAAATCGGAGTCCTGCCGGTAGGGCATGAAATCCAGCTCCGGCTCTTCGGCGGCAAAGAGGATCGCAATGCCGCCCTTCAACTCGGTGGCCAGCGCCACGCGCCGCGCGCGATAGACGCTTGCGGGTTGCTTGTCGAGGGCGTGGAGCGCAGAAGGGGAAAAGAGGATCAGCCCTGGCCCAAGCGCGAGCCAAGCCAGGGCGAAAAGGGCATAGTTTTTCATTCCGCTATTGTCGCGCCTAGTGTTGCTCCGTGCAAAAGGAAAATGTTTTAGAGATTGGCTTTATTTTGCCGTCTGCAAGCACGAAATAGCGTTGGCGGCATGTTTCCTGCTTGTTCAGTTCGTCGAAATCCAGGTGATATTCAGCGATCAGCAGCCGGCTGTCTGGTTTGTAGTAGAGAATCGTCAGGTATGGATGGCCGTCCCTGGTCTTCGGCATCGGATCGCCGGTGCCAAACATGGAAATCTCTGGAATGGTCTTGCCGGTTCGCAGGCTGATCAGGTCATAGTAGCGGCAACCGGTTCCACAGCTGTGCACCGGCAGGTAATACTCGCCGGCAAAGCCCACCTCCGGGGGTGCGACCGAGTTTCCCAGCGCATCCTGCCATTCGCCATTTTCATCCTTGTGCAGCCCCGTCGGAATTCGGATTGGTCCCTTGTAGACCTCTGCCGGGAACTGCTCAAACTGGAATTGACGCTGGTGCGTCTGCGCCGGAGGCTGAGCGGCTTCCGCTCCACCGATCGCAGTAAATAGCAATAACGCTGCACACGCTAACCGCATGCGTTCCAGCATACTCCCGAATCCGCTCTATTTTGCGCGCGAACGGGGATCGTCAAAAGCTAAGAGCGGCTGGCCGATCCAGAATCGGTTGCTCCACTGCGCGAGCAAGCCCGCGCGCCGGCCGGCGAGCCGCGCCTGAGCCTCACGCCAGGGACCGCTGAACCGCACTGCGTGCGGCAGACTCACGTAAATCCATGGCAGGTTTGCACGGGCGCGTGCTGCGGCTTGCTGCTCTGCCTCTCCAAAATCGAGTCCGAACTCGCGGCGAAAACGCACCGGCAGCCACCCCACCGTGAGTGCGCGATACCAGAACGGAACCCACAGCCATATCCCTGCTCCTCGCAGCAGATTGTGGGCCATGGCGCGCGCGGCGCTGCTCACGCCCAGCGCGTCGTTATCCGCCGCATGTATCGCCCGGTTGTAGGCCGCAAAGGCCTCCCAATCCTGCGGCAGCGCCGCCGCAGGAAGGCCGAAGAGCGCAGCCAGCGTCTTGGTTTCGGCATAGTACTGCTCGCGCTCGGCAGCAGCGAGCGGCCCGAGCGCGCATTCGTAGGCAAGGACAGCGCTCTCGACCAGCGTCGCGTACACCCAGCGCAGGGCGCCGATCTCGTTCGCCTCGTAGGACGATCCGCGCTGCCATCGCGCAGCGTCCTCCGGCAACTGCCCGCGAATCCGCGTGTGCAGTGCGTACAAGTGCCGCGCCGCAGCAAGCGCCTGATCGAGTGAGCCGAAAACCATCGTAAAGACGATGCGGAAAGTGCCGTGGAAGCGTGCAATCGGGCGGTCCAGCACGCGCGAGTGCTCGGCCAGCGCAGATGCAACCCACGGGTGCGCCAACTGCAGCAGCGCCGCGCGGCCCGCGCCCAGGAACAGCGCCGATTCGCGATTGATGCGCCAACTGAGCGATTCCGGCCCATAGATGCCGGCAATGGGATTTGTCGTGCCAGCAGCAACGGCGGCGAGCAATGCGTGGCTATCGCTCTGTGAGACGAATTCACCGCACTCCCCGCTGGGCCGAAGCTCCATGACTGCATTAGACGCCGGCGGTGCGAAGTTTGCGAACGGTTGCGGAGCATGGCCGAAGCTGGCGTCGCCACCATTCGCTATTTGCTCAATTTGGGTTTGGCTTCTGGAAGGTCGAAGAAGCCGATGCGCAGCTCCGATTGAGGGATGAAGTTGGTCAGCTGAACCTGGAAATGGTCGGCGTCAAGCTTCGTAACAGGCGCGTTTTGCGGAGAGCAGAAGCTTATCAGCCGCCGCTCGTCGTTCCTCGGCTTTCCGTATCCGTCAAGCGGCTTGCCGCGCTCGACAATCAGCGTGAAATCTTCGATAGGCTGACGCCAGGTGTTGGCTGAGGTGAGAATGAAGTCGACCCATTGGGGATAGGTGTTGCCTGCCATCAGTTTTTGATCGTCGGTTTTCGCTGCAGACTCGCTCTCATGCAGATTCTTTGCAAGCGCAGACAGAAATGGGCGGTCTGTGCAAAGACTTTGGAGGAGCTCAGTCTCCTCGGTGCGGTCCTCGGAAATTGCGCGCCCTTTGGCGATGTGATCAATGAGTTCCTCAACCCCCGCTAAAAAGACCGGCGTATATCCGACAACCGGTGCGTATTCGTGCCAAATATGCACGGTGGAGTGGGCCGGAAAGGTTTGCGTCCAGTGGTACTGCAAATGGGCGTCCCACATGCCATACCCGTCGTCGGAATCATAGAGACCGATTTTCGCGAGGCGCTGCTGCTCAGCCCTTGGCAGGCGGTCCACATCCGGCGTGTGGATCTCCTCCTCGTGGTTCTGTCCTACGGTATCGCGCAGGTGCCCGAAGGTCGCGATATCAATGTGGTCCGCCGTCAGAATCGCGGTAACGTCTTTCCCTTTGACTGTCGCTTTGGCCTCGGTCCGATAGGCCACCGATTTTCCATCGACAGTTAGCTTGAACCCGGAAAACGATGCGTCAGAAATCGTCGGCCCCTCCGCCGGGTCGTATTGGTACGGCGGAATAGGAAACGCTACCTCTGTAGTAACGTCCTCATCCGTATCGTTGCGGAAGTCATAATCGACCACGACCTTGTCCGGACTGATGCGCAACACCTCTTTGGCCATGACGATGCGCGTTTCACGGCGCGAAACCAAGCCTCCCACGGCAATCGCTGCCGCAGAATCGTCGGCCAGCGCGGTTGCGCAGGCGAGAAAGGCGACCCCAGTACCGAGAAACAATGCCCGACAAGCGGCCTTGGGATTCATGCCCGCAAGTATCGCAGCGACCCCGAATTCCCGCAACTCGCTAAAATTAGCGCCTACGTGAAAATCCCGGTGCCGGGTACCGGATCACTCCTCGGAAGCCGTTACCATCGCAGCCAAGCTGCGCTCCACGTCTTCGTCGCTCGTTACCCACGACGACACGCTGATGCGCATGGCCGTCGTTCCTTGCCAGACCGTCGGGCCGCACCAGCACGTGCCTTCTGTTTGTAGATGCGCTATCACGCGGCTGGTCTTCTCGGCATCGCCAAACGAGACCAGCACCTGATTGAGCACAACTTCGTTGAGCACATCGTAGCCGGCGGCTTTGAGGCCCGTGGCAAACTGCTGCGCGTGCCGGCAGGTTCGCTCAACGATCTCCGCCATGCCGGATTTTCCCAGCTGGCGCAGGCCGGCCCAAAGCTCGACGCCCCGCGCCCGGCGGGAAAGCTCTGGAGTGTAGTCGCTCGGCTCACGATGCTCCGTGCGTTCGAGATAAGCGGCACGAACGCCCATGGCTGCGCACAGCGGAGCACCATCCCGCACCAGGGCCAGACCACAGTCGTAGCCAAGATTCGGCCACTTGTGCCCATCGGTCGCCCAGGAGTCGGCCAATTCGAATCCCTTGACGAGATGGCGGTACTTTGGCGATGCCGCAGCCCACAGACCGAAGGCGCCGTCCACATGAATCCACGCACCGGCGGCGCGCGCCTGAGGGCAGATTGCGTCCGCAGGATCGAACGCACCAGTATTGACGTTGCCGGCCTGCAGACACAGGATCGTGCGCTCGTTGAGATGCGGCAGTGCGTCGGCGCACATCCGGCCCTGTCGATCAACCGGCACACGGATGACGCGCTTCTTGCCCAGCCCGAGCATGGCCAGAGACTTCAACAGCGAAGGGTGCGCCTCCTCGCCGATCACAACCTGCAGCTCAGGCGCCCCGAATAAGCCATCTGCCTCCACATCCCAGCCGGCGCGTTTGAGCAGACTGTGGCGCGCTGCGGCGAGCGCGGTGAAGTTCGCCATCGTGCAGCCAGTCACAACTCCTCCGACGGTACCTTTTGGCAGCCCAAGCAGTTCGCGTACCCACTCCACCGCCGTATCTTCGAGATCGGCTCCGATAGGAGACGCGACCCGAAGCCCGGCATTCTGGTCCCATGTGTCCACAAGCCAGCTGGCCGCCATGGCAGCGGGCAGGCAGCCGCCAATCACGAAGCCAAAGAAGCGGCCACCGGAGATGGCAACGGTGGCAGGTCCGCCGAAGTCATTGAGCAAACGAACCACCTCGGCCGGCTCCGTGCTGGTTTCCGGCAGCGGACCACAGAGCGTTCGCAGAGCCGCAACGGATTCGGGCTTTGGGGCGACCGGCCGGCCGTCAAGGCTTTGCAGATATTCAACGGCCGATTGCGCCGATTGCTTGAGCACAGCAATGCGCGTCGGGAGCTCAGGACGGTCGGATAACATGGAATGAGTGGTCTGAGTGTGCATGGGGAAATCTCCCAGAGCCCAAGTTTGGCCCGAGTCTACCATGGAGACGGGACTGTTCTTTCCGGACGGAATTGGATGCGGATTCCGCCTACGAAGCTCATAATTCCGCTACGAGCGGGTTGAATTCCGGTCCATTTCGCAGTATCCTAAGAATGCAACGCGTTTGTCCGCCGGGCTTTTTCCGTGTGCGCACCGGCTGGCGGAGAGATGAGTGGGCCGAAAGCCCACTTTTTATTTGCGGCAAACTTGGCCCGTAAAACCTTGAAAAATCAGGGGAAACCGGGACTCTGGCTGCCAGAGAGGCAGCGCAGCACGATGGCGGTTAGTTTGGACGAAATCCGGAAGGCGGCGGAACGGGTGGCTGCCTCGCATGGCCTCGACGTAGTCGACATGGAGCTTGTCGGGCCGTCCAAGGACCGCATCCTGCGGGTGACGTTGGAAAAGAACGCCGCGGGCCGGGCAGAACTGAAGGCGCGCCTTGCGGCACACCCAAACGAGGATCTGCCGGAGAAGCTTTTGCGGGGCTCGGTCGCGGTGGAGCAGCTCTCGGGCGTGACGCACGAGGATTGCGCGGAGTTCAGCCGCGACTTTGGAGTTTTGCTCGACGTGGAAGATCTGGTTCCCGGCGAGTCGTACACGCTGGAAGCGTCTTCACCGGGACTCGACCGAAAGCTCTCCCGGCCGGAGGAGTTCGAGCGGTTCGCTGGTTGTCTGGTGAAGGTGCGGACCTTTGAGCCGGTCCGCAATAACCGGCACTGGCAGGGAAGGCTTTTGGCAGGAGAAGAGCCCTCGTCCAAAACCCAAAAAATAACACTTGATTTGGCGGCCGTGAAGCAGAACTCGAAAAGCCGCAAAACAGGATTGGAAACGGTGGAGATCGCCCTCAGCAATATTGAGAAGGCGAATCTAGTACCGGAAATTTGAAAGGCAGCTTCTGGCTCCTGGCTTCCAGCTCTTACGCGGCGGAAGCGAGGATCTCGGTGATCGCAGAAACAAGCTAGAAGCTAGCGGCTAGTAGCTAGGAGCTAAAAAGAGCATGGCCACCAACGCTTTGTATCAGAGTATCGAGCTCCTGAGTCAGGAGAAGGGCATCGACCCCGCCATCGTTGTGGGCGCGGTCGAGGAAGCCATTGCCCTGGCCACGCGCAAGTTCTACAAGACCCAGGAAAACATGCGCGGGGAACTGAACAAGGAGACCGGCGAGATTACGGCCTATATCTACAAGACAGTGGTGGCCGACGAAGAGCAAATCGAAGATCCGGTCAACGAGATCACGCTGGCCGAGGCCAATGAATTGGCGCCGGGTGTCGAGGTGGGGAGCGAGATCCGCATCTATCGCGACACTACGCCGCTGGGCCGCATCGCCGCGCAACTCGCCAAGCAGATTATTTTTCAAAAGGTCCGCGAGGCCGAGCGCGACACAGTCTTCCAGGAGTACGCGCACCGCGAAAAGGAAGTGCTCAACGCGACCGTCAAGCGGCTCGAGGGCCAGGACATCATCTTCGACCTGGGCAAGGCCGAGGCGCGGTGCCCCAAGCGCGAACAGTCGCGCATCGAGCAATTCAGCGTGGGCGAGCGTTTGCGCGTGGTGCTGCTCAAGGTGGATCGCGCGGCCAAGGGCCCGCAGGTGATCGTTTCGCGTGCGGCGCCGGAGCTGGTGTCGAACCTTTTCCAGTCCGAAGTGCCCGAGATCTACGACAGCACGGTGGTGATCAGAGCCATCGCCCGCGAAGCCGGCGAGCGCACCAAGATCGCTGTGCAGTCGCGCGACAAGGACGTGGACCCGGTGGGCGCGTGCGTAGGCATGAAGGGCATGCGCGTGCAGTCGATCATCCGCGAGTTGCGCGGCGAAAAGATCGACATCATCGAATACTCCGACGAGATAACGACCTTCGCCGAGAAGGCGCTGCAGCCGGCGAAGGTGAGCCGCGTTTCCATCACCGACCTGGGCGAAAAGCAGCTCGAAGTAATCGTCGACGACACACAGTTGTCGCTGGCTATCGGCAAGAAGGGCCAGAACGTGCGGCTGGCGGCCAAACTTCTGGGCTGGAAGATCGACATTAAGAGCGAAGAAGAGAAGCGCCAGGAAGTGGAGCAGCAGATGCAGGCGCTGTCCGGCTCGCCGACTACGCCGATCGAACAGGTGACGGAGCTGGGCGACACGATCATCCAGAAGCTGGTGGCGGCGGGCGTGACCACCGTGGAAGCGCTGGCCGACATGACGCCGGAGCAGCTCGAAGAGATTCCGGGCATCGGAGAAAAGACGCTCGAAAAAATCTCTGTGGCTGTGCGGCACTACTTCGGGCAATTTGAAGAGGGGCAGGCAGGCGAGACGGCGGAAGGCGCGGAAACGGCAGCCGAGGCCACGACGCCCGGCGAAACGGGCGAAGCGATTGCGGCGGAAAGCGGCGAAGCCGTGGCGGCAGAAGACGAAAAGGAAGCCGCAAGCGAAGAAGCGGCGTCTGCTGAGGCGGCAGAGAATGAAGCGGCAAGCGAGGAAGCCGCGCCAGTGGAAGCGGCAGAAGCCGAAGTCCCCGCCGGCGAAGCCGCGGCAGAAGAACAGACAGATGAGCAGCAGGCGGTCAAAGAGGGTGGCGCGTAAAAATGCGCGCCGTTCTCCGACACCATGCGTATGTGAACGCAAGAAAAAGCAGCCAGGGCCATGAGGTAGCAATGAGCGACTAAGGGCAGTTTGGCAGCACTGAAGTGAAAAGAGGCGGATGAGCAAGGTTCGTATCAACGATCTCGCGAAAGAACTGGAAGTCAAGTCTCGCGCGATTCTCGACATTCTTCCGGAGCTTGGCGTTCCCGCGGGCAAAACGCACTCCAGCTCGCTCGAGGGCGACGAGGCGGATAAAGTTCGCGCACATTTTACCGATGGGTCGCGTTCCGGGTCGAATGCTGGCGGGCCTGGCCGCCATGGCGCGGCCGGAATCGTTCCCAAGATCGATCTGTCGCACATCTCCAAGCCCGGCGATGTGATGAAGGCCATTCTGGCCAAGAAAAAGGAAGAGGAAGACGAAGCGCGAGCTGTACGCGTGCCTTCCCGGCCCGAGCCGCCGGCCAAGCCCGTGGTGCAAACGGCTGCCGCCGCTCCCGCTGCAACCCCGGCCGCCATTACGCCGCCGTCGCGTCCTGAGCCGCGCAAGATTGTTCCGCAGCCGCGTCAGGCCCCGCCCATTGTGGCGCCGCCCCCGAGCACTCCGGCCATTGCCAGCCGCCCGCCAGCAGGTGTGATTGCTGCCAAGCCGCCGGCCGGTGCGATTGCCGTTAAACCCGCGGTCCCCACAGACAGGTCTTCGTCCGCGGGGTGGAAGCCCGCCGCCGCTGCGCCGCGCCCGGTAGTTGTGGTTGCGCCGCCCGCAGTCAGTGCCGCGAAGCCCGTGCCGACGCACGAAGAAAAGCCGGTGGCGAAACCCGCCCCTGCGCTGGAAGCGTCGGCCTCTGTGGCCGAAGCTGCCGCGCCGGCTGTTACTGAAACCACATCGGCCCCGGCAGAATCCGCGGCGTCGGTTCCGAGCATCGCCGCCGAGTCAACTTCTGCTCCCACGCAGCCCCAGGCTCACGTGCCACCCGCTCCTCCTGCGCGCCGTATGGTGATGCCGCAGACCGGTCCGCGCCCTGTTTACAAATCGACATTTGTTCCTCCTGCCCCTCCTGCCCCGGGCACCGGAGTCATCCAGCGCGGCAAACCCATCTTCGATCGCAGGCCCGCGACCGGTCCTGCAGGACCGGGCCAGCGCGGCCCCGTTGGTGCTCCGGGCTCCTACGCGGGAGGTCCGCGGCCCAAGCATCCTACTCGCTCCGGGCCCGGCGGATTCACCCCCGGCGGACCCGCAGGTCCAGGTGCGCGCCCTGGTTTCGGTGCACGTCCCGGCTTTGGTGCGCGCCCCGGTTTCGGCGCACGGCCCGGTGCTGGCGGCGCGCCGCCGCCTGATACCCAGCGTCCGCAGCGCGCGCCTTCGCGCGGTCGCGGCCGTGGCCAGCAGCAATATCCCAAGACCAAAGAAGGCCCGATGAAGGGCTTCGTGCCGCCGCCTCGCTATGGCGGCATGCAACACAGCAATGAGCCGGTGCCCATTACCCGCGAGATCACCGTCACCGAGGGCATCAGCGTTAAGGATCTGGCCGAAAAACTTGAGGTGCGCGCCAAGGACCTGATC
>JBAWFY010000152.1:0-4306 GCA_049592335.1 Occallatibacter sp. | reverse complement strand
TGTCGAGGTAAAAGGGGTAAAAGTGCTGCGGCACCGCGCTGATGAATTAGAGCGCGGCCAGCTCCGCACGCTCGTTGACAACCTCAAGCAGAAACTCGGCGAGGGTGTAGTCGTCCTCGCGTCGGCTCAACCCGAAGGCAAAGTCGCGATCATTGCCGGCGTGACGCCGGGGCTCACCAAGCGCATCCAGGCAGGGAAGCTCGTGGGCGCGGTCGCGAAGATCGTCGGCGGGTCTGGCGGCGGAAAACCCGAGATCGCCGAGGCCGGCGGTAAGGACCAGGCGCAGATCGATGCCGCGCTCCAAGCCGCGCCAAACCTCGCTGGAGAATTGCTCGCGTAGAACCGCATCCGCCACGCCCCATGCCGTAATCTTTCCCCATGGCGAAATTCGATGAGGATCCCCAAACGATCGCCGCGTTGCGCGGCCGATTGCTTGCGTGGTACGCGCAGAACGCGCGCGACCTGCCTTGGCGCAGGACCGCAGATCCCTACGCCATCTGGGTTTCGGAGATCATGCTGCAGCAGACGCGCGTGGCTGTGGTCGTCGATCGCTATCAGAAATTCATGGAGTGTTTCCCAACGCTCGTCGCGCTGGCGCTCGCGCCGGAGCAGCAGGTGCTGGCGCTCTGGAGCGGCCTGGGCTACTACCGTCGCGCGCGCATGTTGCAAAAGGCGGCGCAGTTCGTGGCCGAGAATATGGGCGGCAATCTGCCGTCGCAGTCTCGGGAGCTGCGCCTTCTGCCCGGGATCGGCGCGTATACGGCCGCGGCCGTGGCTAGCATCGCGCATGGCGAGCCGGTGGCTGTGGTGGACGGCAATGTGGAGCGCGTGCTGTGCCGCGTGGCGGGGTGGGAAGCGGGCAGTCGCAAGGGTGGCGGCGCTCAGCTGCGCAGGAAGATCGAGAACCTTGCCGCGCGACTGCTCGATCCCGCGCGGCCCGGCGATTTTAATCAGGCGATGATGGAACTGGGTGCGACGGTGTGCGCACCGCGCAATCCGCAATGCACGGCATGCCCGCTGGCGGCGGATTGCAAAACCCGCGGCGAACACAAGACGCCGCGCCGTGCTCCGATGGTGAGCCGCGAGGTGGGTTACGCGCTTTCAGTACGCTCGGGAAAGAAGCGCGGCGCCGGCTGGCGCGAAGTGCTGCTGGAGCAGCGCCCTGCGCACGCGACAGTAATGCCGGGCATGTGGGAGATGCCGGCGCTGGCCGCGTGCGAAGTTCCGCCCGAAGATCTGCGCATGACGCTGCGCCACGCCATCATGCAGGTGAACTACTACGTACGCATCCGCAACGTTTTCGAGGATGATGTAGATGCGCTGAGCGTGAAGAGCGGCGAGCGCCGCTGGGTTCCGTTGCGCGAGGCCGGGGAGATGGCGTTGACGGGGTTGGCGCGGAAGGTGCTCGTGCGAGCACGGCTTTTGCCGGCTCCGCAATTCGATCGCGCTGCGCCCGCAACGGACAAGCGGTGAAATCCGGTTCAGCCGCGCACTCCGCTTGGCTTCATCGCAAGGGAAGCTTCAGTAGTAGTCCGCGCAGCTCAGGTAGTAGCCGCATTGCGTACAGATCAGCTTGCAGCGGTGGCTGGCGAGCTGATGGCCGCAGGTGGGACAGATGCGGCAGTGGTGGTCGACGCCGGCGGCTTCGAGGCTGGCGTCGGCAAGAGCATCGTCGAGGCGCGGATTTTCGGACGGGGGCAGCGCAACGCCGGAGGAGCCGGCCGCAGGAGGTTCGGCAGCGGACTTCAAGGCCGATGATTCGGAATGGGCGGTTTTTGGCTGTTCCTGCAACATTCCCGACAGATTAGCATAGAATAAGGTGCACTCGCCGCCGCGAGTTTGGGCGGCACAGATGGCTACGCTACGGGTTCTGGGCGAGCTTCATCGGGAAAGCGCTTCCCGGCGCGGCGCATCGAAAATACACTGGATACTTGAATCCGCAAGGAGGAATTATGCCGAGCAAGGCAACTGCGGTTTGGATGGGTTCGGTGCGAGGCGGCAAGGGCACCGTCTCGACGGCCACGGGCGCTCTTCACGACGCCACCTACTCGTTTGCCACGCGGTTTGAGGGCATACACGGAGATGCCGATGCCGGAACCACGCCGGAGGAACTGATCGCCGCAGCGCATGCAAGCTGCTACTCGATGGCGCTGAGTGCGCTGCTGGGCGCAGCTGGACTGACGCCTTACAGCATCCAGACTCAGGCCACCGTGACGTTGGCGAAGGTGGATGAAGGATTCGCCATAACGCGCATCGCTCTCTCGACAACGGCCAATGTTCCCGGCGCGAACCGCGAGGTCTTCAAGCAGGCGGCGGCCGATGCCAAGGCTGGCTGCCCGATTTCGAAGCTGTTTGCGAACAACACCGAGATCACGCTGGACGCGAAGCTGATGTGAGCTCGGCGGGACACGCAGCGTGCGAAATTTTTTCCGTGCCGCAACCATGTTACGTGCGGATGAAAGTTGCGATCCGCTCAATTGACGCTGAATTGCTGAGATTGCTACACTCATAGCGTAGCTTCCTGCGCGGATTCCAGCAGTGAGTTGCGGCCGCCCTCCCAAGCTTAGCCGTTGCCTGCCGGCGTTTCCCAAGGAAACCAGCCGATTCTCGACTCCCAGAGCAACTGGACGGGGACGGCTATTCCCTGCGGAATACCCAAGCGGCGCTTTAACACGCGCCAGGCATGCGGTACGGGCAATACAGTCTCAAGGGCATAGGCCCGAGGGCGACCGGAACGCCGGATTGCGCAGGAGCCACTCAGCGACAGGCCCTAAGTCTGGCGCAGGAGCACGCAGTCCCGGAGCTGGCTGTAATGGCAAACGTCCTCAATCCCGAAACCGAGAGCACAACCCTGAACACCGAATTGGAAACCCCTGTTTTAGAACCTGCGACGGAGCTTGAGCAGCCGTTGCACGAATCCACGTCCAACCCTGAGCCTTCCGCAACCCTAGAAGCCACCCTGATGGACGCCGATGCCTTTAACCAGACCTCCGCTGCAGGAGAGCACGAAACCTCTCCGGCAACGCCGTCTGCCAAACCCGCGCGCGGAGAAGCCGAGTCGGCTGAGGATTTTTCTTCCGCTCTAGCGGCATTTGAGCGCGAGCAGGCCGCCGAAGCGGCCGCTGTCGAAGCCTACGGAGACAAAGTTGTCTCGGGCAAGGTGGTGGAGCAGAGAGAAAAGTTTCTCGTGGTCGATGTCGGCCTGAAGTCCGAAGGGCTTGTGCCCCTGGAGCAGGTCACCGACCACACCGGCGCGGTCAAGTTCCAGCCTGGCGACGAGATCGAAGTGGTGATCGAGCGCGAGGAGCCCGATGGCGGCTACCTGGTGAGCTACGAGAAGGCGCAGCGGCTGCGCGTTTGGGACACGATCGAGAAGGCCGCGAACGAGAAGACGCCGATCAAGGGCATTGTGGTGAGCCGCGTCAAGGGCGGCCTCACGGTGGACATCGGCATCAAGGCATTCCTGCCCGGTTCGCAGCTGGAAATCCGGCCGGTGCGCAACTTGGACACCTATCTTGGCCAGGAAATCGAAGTCCGCGTCATCAAGCTGAACAAGAAGCGCGGCAATGTTGTGGTCAGCCGCAAGGAGATCCTCGAGGAAGAGCAGACCACCAAGCGCTCGGCCATTATGGAGCACCTGGCCGAAGGCTCCGTTCTCACCGGCACGGTCAAGAATCTGACCGACTACGGCGCGTTCGTCGACCTCGGCGGCATCGACGGTCTTCTGCACATCACCGATATGAGTTGGGGCCGGCTCACGCATCCGCGCGACCTAGTCAACGTGGCCGACGAAATCCAGGTGAAGGTGCTCAAGTTCGACAAAGACAAGCAGCGCGTTTCGCTGGGCTTCAAGCAATTGACGCCCGACCCGTGGCTCGATGCTACGGAGCGTTACCCGGTCGGCGCCAAGGTGCATGGCCGGGTTCTGTCAGTGACGGATTACGGCGCGTTTGTGGAACTCGAGCAGGGCATCGAAGGCCTGGTTCATCTTTCAGAGATGACGTGGTCGAAGCGCCTCAAGCATCCTTCCAAGCTCGTCAAGCCGGGCGATGAGGTTGATACCGTGGTTCTGGCTGTGAATCCCGGCGATCGCCGCATCTCTCTGGGCATGAAGCAGCTCCTCGAAAACCCGTGGGAGAACCTCACCGACAAGTATCCCCAGGGAACCATTGTCGAGGGGCGCGTGCGCAATCTCACCGACTTTGGCGCCTTCATCGAGATCGAGGACGGCATCGACGGCTTGGTGCACATTTCGAATCTGAGCTGGACCAAGCGCGTCAAGCATCCTTCGGAAGTGATAAAGAAG
>JBAWFY010000151.1:0-1896 GCA_049592335.1 Occallatibacter sp. | reverse complement strand
GTCGTGATCCCATGAATCATTGATGTGCCACGATGCGCGTGGGCCGGGAGGCCCACACGACAGCCGGTCAGGAGACCGGCACTACATCCAGATAGTGGCGCTACACCCGGGGGCCAAGGTGGAGTTTCAGAATACCGATCGGAACGCGGCGATGCCGCGGCGGCGCTGGCGCATCGCGTGGCTGCTCGGCATCGGCATCCTGGTCAACTACTTCGATCGCGTGAATCTTTCCGTCTCGCACGACGCGCTCATCGGCGCATTTGGCATTTCCGATGTGATCTTCGGCTACCTTTCGAGCGCTTACAACTGGACCTACGCGGCCTGCCAGCTTCCCATCGGCGTCCTTCTCGACAAGCTTGGCGTGCGGCGCGTGGGGCGCATCGGCAGCTTTCTGTGGAGCATAGCATCGTTTGCTGCGGCGGTTGCGCCCAATCTGGGAGGCTTCTTCGGCGCGCGTTTTCTGCTGGGCGTGGGCGAAGCGCCGACCTTTCCTGCCAATGCCAAAGCCACTGGATTGTGGTTCCCGCCCCAGGAGCGGAGCTTCGCTACGTCGTTCTTCGATTCGGCGGCCAAATTTGCGTCGGTGCCCGGCGTTCCTTTGTTGGGATTCGTGCTCCTTCGATTCGGCTGGCACTGGAGCTTCGCGCTGACGGGCCTCATCAGCCTGGTTTATTTTGTCTGCTTCTGGCGCATCTACCGAGACCCGGCAGATGATCCAGGTCTGAGCGATGCCGAACGCGCGTATATTCAGGCCGAAGACAGCGCGCGCGAATCAAATAAAGCCGGCAATGAACTTTCGCTCCTGAGCCTGCTGGGCCAGCGTAAGGTGTGGGGGCTTGTGATCGGCTTTGGCGCTTACAACTATGTTTTCTACCTGTTGCTCACCTGGCTGCCAACTTATCTGTCGAGGGCGCTGCACATCGATCTGTTGCACTCGTTTATGTACACCAGCGTGCCGTGGATACTCGCTACGCTCACAGATCTTGCCATCGGCGGCTGGCTGGTGGATTTTCTCATCCAACGCGGCGCTGACTCGAACCGCGTCCGCCGTACGATTCTGATGACCGGCACTGCTTTTGGGCTGGGCATCTTCGGCGCGGCGCATGCGCATACCGCCGCGCATGCACTCTTCTGGATCAGCATTTCGATAGGCGGTCTGGCTGCTGCTGCGCCCATTCTCTGGTCGAGTCCGTCGCTTATTGCCGCGCCCGGTAACGTGGGCAAGGTAGGGGGAATCATGAACTTTTCCGGCCAGGTCTCCGGAATTGCCGCGCCCATCATCACCGGCTACGTGGTGCAGAGCCAGCGCTCCTTTGCCTGGGCTTTCGTGATTCCTGCCATCTATCTCGTCGTGGGCATCGGCGGTTATCTCTTCCTGCTGGGAAACATTGAATTGCCCCTAAGCCGCCGCAGTGCGTCGCAAACGGGCGAGGCGTAGGCGATTCCTTCCTGACCGATTGCGGGCGACCCGGCTTTGACGTTCTTGTGCCGCGAACGTCAAATTCGTACGGGCCACACCAGTCTCCGAGGTAATGCCACTTCTGGTGCATGTGCGGAAATTTGTACTCCTGTAATCTTGCTTGATGCACAATGGAAGGATGGAGGAAACGCTCCGGTGCCGCGTATCCACTTTCACCAGCAACTGGCCGAACTGAAGGACAAGCTCCTGGCCATGGCTGCCTTGGCGCAGCAGGCCGTCGAGTCCGCGGTGGAAGCCTATCTGCGGCGGGATAGGGGCTTGTGCAAGTTCGTCAAGCAGAACGAGAGAGCCATCGACACCGCGCAGCGCGAGCTGGACGAGATGGCCTACGAACTGCTCGCCAAGGAACAGCCCATGGCCATTGATTTGCGCTTCATCCTCGCCGTGATCAAGATCAATGGCGACCTGGAAAGAAT
>JBAWFY010000150.1:0-10764 GCA_049592335.1 Occallatibacter sp. | reverse complement strand
CTGCTGAGTTCGCCGCCGAGCGCAGCGTCGACCGGCTTGAGCAGTTCTCCCGCCGCCCACGCAGGCGCGGCCATGATCAGCGCGTCGAAAGCCTCGCTCTTTCCGCCGGCGATTACGCGCCACCCTTGCGCCGTCTTCTCGATTTCACTCACCGGCGATGCCGTACGTACGCTCGTCGCATCGAGGCGCGCCGCAATCGTGTCCACCAGCTGCTGCATCCCACCGCGCAATCCCGTAAATATCGGGGCTCCGCCCTTTTGGGTTTTGGAGGAGGTCTTAGCCATTTCACGCATTTTGCGGTGCGCCGCCAGCATGCCGCGCGTCAGCGAGCCGTACTTCGCTTCCATCTCGACCAGCCGCGGCAACACCGTCTGCGCGCTCAGTTGCGTCGAGTCGCCGCCGTAGATGCCGCTCAGCAACGGATCGGCCAGCCGGTCAACGGCCTCGCGGCTAAAGTGCCGTTCCACCAGTGCGGCAACAGACTCGTCGCCGCCACTGGGCCGGGGTGGATGCAGCAGTTCCAGACCCATTCTCAACTTGGTGCCGAGGCTGAAGAGACGCGTCATAGCCGTCGGCATCAGCTTGGTCGGAACCAGGAACATGAGCCCGTCGGGCAGCGGCACCAGGCGATTGCGCGTGACGATGTAGGTTTTGCGCGCGGCGTCGTTTGAAGGGATTAGCTCGCCGCTAAGGCCCAACTCGCGGCAAAGCTCGATTGCCGCGGGCTTTTCCGTCAGAAAGGAATCGGGCCCGCGCTCGAGGACCGCTCCGTCGACAATCTCCGAGGCCAGCGATCCGCCGATCCGCGGTCGTCCCTCAAAGAGCGTGTATTCCACCGCCGCTCCGGCCGCGCGCGCCTTCTCGAGCTCATAAGCTGCCGCCAAACCCGCAATGCCACCGCCAACGATCGCAATCCGCATTCTCTGACCCCACTCCCAACTTTACAGAACCCGATTAGCTGACGCCGGGTTTGTTCCCCGTGCGCACTGCCTGTACTATGTTTCTAACGAATCAAGAAATAAGACGCAGCACTTTTTGAATGCGAGACGATGCTTTGCCATCCCTCGCTGAACGACTTTATCCCTGCTTTTGCGCGATTCGCTTGCGACCGCAACCATGATGTTCAAGGCCCTTAGCGCTGCAGTCTACGGCATCGACGCCAACCTCATCGACGTCGAAGTCGACTATAGCGGCATCGTCACCGAGCAGGATCACTTCCACATGGTGGGCCTTCCCGACGCCGCCGTGCGCGAGAGCCGCGACCGCGTGCGTGCCGCCATCAAAAACTCCGGCTACACCATTCCGTCCACATTCATCACCATCAATCTCGCCCCCGCGGACCTCAAAAAAGAAGGCTCCGGCTTCGATCTGCCCATCGCCATCGGCATTCTGGGCGCGTATGGCGCGCTCACCATCGGCGACCTGAGCCGCTTTCTCCTCGTCGGTGAGCTTGGTCTCGACGGCGGCGTCCGGCCTGTCCCCGGCATCCTGCCCATCGCCGTCCTGGCGCGCGAAAAAGGCATTCCCAATCTGATCCTGCCCGCCGCCAACGCCGCCGAAGCCGCCGTGGTCGAGGGCGTCAACGTCTATCCCGTCTCCTCGCTCTCCGACGTGCTCAGCCTGCTCAACACTTCCGTCGTCGGCATCATTCAGCGCGAGCCCTACCGCGTAGTCGCCGAGGATCTGCTGGGCAAGCTCGAGCAGTTTTCCGTCGACTTCAGCGATGTGCGCGGCCAGCAAACCGCCAAGCGCGCGCTCGAAGTGGCCGCGGCCGGCAGCCACAACATTCTCATGATCGGTCCGCCCGGCTCTGGCAAAACCATGCTCGCCAAGCGGCTGCCGTCGATCCTGGCCCCCCTCACCTTCGAGGAAGCTCTCGAAACCACCAAGATTCATTCCGTCGCCGGCGTGCTCGACTCCGGCGCGGGCCTGGTCACGCAGCGGCCTTTCCGCGCGCCGCACCACACCATCTCCGACGCGGGCCTGATCGGCGGCGGCATCATCCCGCGTCCCGGCGAGGTATCGCTCGCGCACAATGGCCTGCTTTTTTTGGACGAGCTGCCCGAGTTTCCCCGCAACGTGCTCGAAGTCATGCGCCAGCCGCTCGAGGACCACACCGTCACCATCGCGCGCGCTTCCATGTCGCTCAGTTTTCCTGCGCGATTCATGCTGGCTGCGGCCATGAATCCCTGTCCTTGCGGCTACTTCAACGACAAAGCGCGGCAGTGCATGTGTACGCCGCCCATGATCCAGCGCTACGTGGCCAAAATCTCCGGCCCGCTTCTCGACCGTATTGACATTCATATTGAAGTCCCCGCTGTTCAATATAAGGAACTGCGCGGCGGCGCGGCGGCAGAAGGCTCGGCGCACATTCGCGCGCGCGTCATGGCGGCGCGGGCACGCCAGCGCGAGCGCTTTTTGAAAGCCAAAGAAAAAATCTATTCCAACGCGCAGATGAACACCCGGCAGATTCGCGCCTACTGCGAGCTCGGCCAGGATGCCGAGCGGCTTCTCGAACGCGCCATGCAGCAGCAGGGGCTCACCGCGCGCGCTCATGATCGCATCCTGAAAGTCGCGCGCACCATCGCCGACCTTGAAGGGACGGAGTCCCTCACTGTCGCCCACCTTGCCGAAGCCATCCAATACAGAACCCTCGACCGGAGCTATTGGAGCTGAAGCCTGGCTGGTCCCCCACAGGGCAGCTCCCGGACAGGCTGAACGGCCGGCAATGGCTTCGTCGGCAGCCGGGGAACTCGCTAAATCGTTTTAGCGCATCCCACGAAATAATCATTGACCCTGGATGGGGTTGGTTGTACGCTCAACTTAGCCATCCATTGAGGGCAGGGTGCGTATTTTGCGGCCGGGTGCCCCAAGCAACTCATTTTCCGCATCATAATTGAGCAGATGCTCGGTTTGGTGCGTCGGATTGCGTACCCGGAGATCTGCAAAAGCCTTTCGCGACGCACAGTCGTCTGAGGCGTGCGCACTGCGAACCGATAGGGCATGGCTTCCATTTCATACGCAATTCTGCTAGGGCTTTTTTTGCACTGATGTGCGTGAGATGTGCGTCTAAGAGATGGAGCAGCACTTTGGGGTAGCCCTCGACTGTATCGGCTCCCCTCTGCTGCGCCGGACGATGCCTCAGGGCCTTTCCGGTGCAGGCATTTGAAAAACAAGGAGATACCAATGCGTTCCGATCTCGTTTTTAAGGCGCTTTCTCAGGTAGAGAACCGTTATCAGCTCTGTCAACTGGCCAGCAAGGCAACACGTAAGCTCCACAAGCCGAATACACGGCTGCAAGACACGACCAACGAGGTTTTATGCCGCTTTGAGACGGCCAATCCGGGAACGCGGGTGCCCCAAGAGGCGCCGGTTGCTCCCCCCATGGAAAGGCGGCGCGCGGCCTGAAGCCTCGCGTCGTTTGCAAGTTCAAGTCAGGTAAAAAGGATCTCAGAACGATTTCCCTCCCGAGGTCGCAGATTTTTCCCGGCGCTGCGCAAACTCCATGAGAGTTTAGAGCCTGATTTTCAGGCTGGCTCGCGCCGGATGCGCCCCCGAACATCTGTTCGGTTTTCCCTCCGGAGCCATTCCCCTCCGCTATTCACCCACCAACATCCCGCCTTCACGCAGGTGATCATGACCATCGCAGAACTTAAAGAAAAGAACATCACAGAACTTAGCCGCATCGCCCGCACGCTTGAGATTCAAGGCACCAGCGGCCTCCGCAAGCAGGATCTGATCTTCAAGATTCTCCAGGCGCAAAGCGAAAAGGAAGGGCACATCTTTGCCGAGGGCGTCCTCGAAATTCTTCCCGACGGCTACGGCTTTCTTCGCTCCCCGGATTACAACTATCTGCCCGGCCCCGACGACATCTACGTCTCGCCCTCCCAGATTCGCAAATTCGATCTCAAGACCGGCGACTCCATCAGCGGCAACGTCCGCCCGCCGCACGAAGGCGAGAAATACTTCGCCCTGGTCAAGATCGAAGCCATCAACTTCGAGTCGCCTGAAGAGACGCGCAACAAGATTCTCTTTGACAACCTCACGCCGCTCTATCCGCAGGAGCGCATCAAGATGGAGACCGTGCGCGAGGCCACCAGCGGCCGCGTCATGGATCTGCTCACGCCCGTCGGCAAGGGCCAGCGCGGACTTATCGTCGCTCCACCTCGCACCGGCAAGACCATGCTCCTGCAGTCGATCGCCAACTCCATCACCACCAACCACCCAGAGGTCGTGCTTATCGTTTTGCTCATCGACGAGCGACCTGAGGAAGTCACCGACATGCAGCGCTCGGTGAAGGGCGAAGTCATCAGCTCCACCTTCGACGAGCCGGCCGCCCGCCACGTACAGGTGGCCGAAATGGTCATCGAAAAGGCCAAGCGCCTCGTCGAGCACAAGCGCGACGTCGTCATCCTCCTCGACTCGATCACACGTCTCGCGCGCGCCTACAACACCATCGTACCGCCCTCCGGCAAAGTCCTCTCTGGCGGCGTCGATTCGAACGCTCTGCAGCGGCCGAAGCGCTTCTTCGGCGCCGCGCGCAACATCGAAGAAGGCGGGTCTCTGACAATTATTGCTACTGCCCTCGTCGATACCGGTTCAAGAATGGACGAAGTCATCTTCGAAGAGTTCAAGGGCACCGGCAACATGGAAATCATCCTTGACCGCAAGCTCGTAGACAAGCGCGTCTTCCCGGCCATCGACATTCAGCGCTCCGGCACCCGCAAGGAAGAGCTGCTCATTCCCAAGGAAGACCTGCAGCGCGTCTTCATCCTGCGCCGCGTGCTCAATCCGCTGTCGCCGGTTGAAGCCATGGAACTCTTGATCAGTCGTCTCGAAAAGGTCCGCAACAACGCCGAGTTCCTCACCAACATGAACCAGCTGTAGCCGCCTGCGGTGGGGCGGCGCGCTTTGCGCTGTTCGTGCTTGCAGCATAAATTCTCGGCTCTGGGTCTAGGTGGTCTGGAATTCCAGAGAGCTGAAAAGGCCGGGACATCGTCCCGGCCTTTTCATTTGGCGCCGCAGGTGCTACCGCCTATTCGCTCGTCCCATCGTCAACCGCCGGCAGCATCTGGTAACTCACAAACGCAAAATGCGCTCCGTCCGGAGCCCAGTTCGGCACATTGTCCGTGCCCAGCCCGCCCACAATCTCCACTAGGTCGCGCACCTTCCCCGTCGGCACATCCAGAATGCGCAGTGTTACGTCCTTGTCTGCGGCGTGATCCGTCACCTCGCTCGCGTAGGAAAGAAGGAGCACCGAACGTCCGTCCGGCGAAGGGTGTGGTGTCCAGTTGCGCCTGTCGTCAAATGTCATCTGCTCCGGCGCCGACCCATCCGGCCTCATGCGAAAGATCTGCATGCCTCCGGCGCGATCGGAGCTGAAGTAAATGCACTTTCCGTCCGGCGAATAATCCGGATCGTCGCTCGTCCCCCTGCCCGCGGTCAGCGCCATCTCGTCGCCGCCCCCCGCTGGAATTGCATAGATGTTCAGGCCTCCGTTCGCCGATCGCGTAAACAGAATGGTCTTCCCGTCGGGCGACCAGCTGTGGAAATAGGAATTCGCATTCACCGTCACCATGCGCGGCGTCCCTCCTCCGAGAGGAACAACGTATACGCGCCTCCCCGGATGATCCGGCGTAGTGCAGGTGATCGCCAGCAACTTTCCATCCGG
Organism: Occallatibacter sp.; assembly: GCA_049592335.1. GTDB lineage: Bacteria > Acidobacteriota > Terriglobia > Terriglobales > Acidobacteriaceae > Telmatobacter. The sequence goes on along the minus strand of JBAWFY010000150.1, from coordinate 5,093 downwards.
CGAAACCCCATGGCTTCCCGTGCAATCCGTCGCGCCGCCAAGATCGATCGCGCTCGGTTCGCCGCCGCTGACCGGCACGGTCCACAGACGTCCATCGCGATTGAATACCAGCGTCTTACCGTCTCGCGACCAGTTTGGCGCTTCCATCTTGCCCTTGTTCGTGACGATTACGTACGCCATGCGAGCGTTGTTGTCGATTGCGATCGTCTGCAGCGTGCTGTAGAGCGCCATTGGCCGCTGGGTCTCGGGCGCGGCCAGAACCTTCAGCTCCACGTGCGCGAATGTCGCTTTCTCCATGGCGCCGTCCTGGTGCGCACACACGCCCAGCCCCGCATAAAACGGCTCCGCAAAGTGCAGCCTGATCGACGCGCCCGCCTCATGCAGCGGCTCGCCCTTCATGCTCACAAACAGAGTGATCGTATCGCCGCGTTTTTCAAGGCGTACGGTCTTCGGCGCACCCAGATCGAAGGCAATTTCCTGCGTGGTATCGCCTTGGTTGCGCCTGTATTGCAACGCCGTCTCTCCGTTGCCATGCACCGCGACATCCGCATACATCGAATCCGGATCGAGCGTTTGCCGGAAGATGATGAGCGCCTTGCGGTGCGGACTCGACCCCGCGGATGCCGCCCCTAATTCGATATCCGCCGTCAGCGAAAGATCCCCTGAAACCTTCTTCCACACCAGGTGGAACCCGTCGGTTGTCGACCATAAATTCGCTCCGGAAGAAGCGATCGTATACACGCCGCTTGCCGCATCGAACGCTGCGGTGCCCGCCGGATGAACTGCGCCAACGTCCGATTGACCGTCAAAGATCCCAAGCGGCCCTGGTTGGCTCAGACTCATCTGTCCGAATCCCGTTCCCGAACACGCCAGGATCAGCCCCACCACCACCGCTACAAATCTACCCGCAAATTTCACGTCCAAACCCTCCGCATTCGCCCTACCCACTCTAAGTCAAATCAGAAACCATGTACCAGCATTGCATTCCGGAGGCGAAAGTTGTCGCCGGGCACCGCTCCCCGTCCCTTCTCACGATCTGGCTTCGCTGATAAGATAAGAAAGTCATCTGTGGGGCTGTAGCTCAGCTGGGAGAGCGCCTCGTTCGCAACGAGGAGGCCAGCGGTTCGATCCCGCTCAGCTCCACCAACCTTCCCCTCAAATCTCTCTTACTTGGGCCCTTCGCCGCCAAAGCGACTCAGGATTTCGCCTGAAGGCTCACTCCTCACTCTTTCACTCGCTTACCCGCCCCTCTGCTATTCGCCTCCGTGTATACTTGACCCGTTCCGCGCCCGCCAGCGCGCCTAGTCGAGGTGAACCGTTGTCCCAGGTCGTCTCTTCGCCGGAAGCTCCCGCCGCAGTGCTGGCGCCTCTCTGCGTCGATCTCGATGGCACCCTCGTAAAATCGGACACGCTTGTCGACTCGCTGCTGGTCATGGCGCGCACCCGTCCCGCGCTCTTGTTCGCGCTGCCCGCGCAGCTTCTTCGCGGCAAAGCGGCCTTCAAGGCCTTCATCACCGCGCACGTCGCGCTCGACGTGGCGCACCTCCCTTACAACCGCGCGTTGCTCGATTTTTTACGCGAGCAGCGTGCTCGTGAGCGTGCGCTCTACCTGGTTACCGGAGCCGACGTTCGCCTCGCCGAGCGGGTCGCGGCGCATCTCGGCGTCTTCACGGGCGTTCTGGCGAGCGACGGCCAGGTCAACCTGACGGGCATCCGCAAGCTCGATCGCCTGCGCGCACTATGGGCCGGCCCCTACGCCTATATCGGCAATGACACGCCCGACCTGCCGATGCTGGCCCATGCCGCCGAATCCATGGTGGCCAATCCCAGTCCGCGCCTGCGCCTCAGGATGCGCCTTGGAGGCATGCATCCCGCGCGCACGTTTTCTGAAGGCGCCGGTCCGCTCCCGGCCGTCTTGAATGCGCTGCGCCCCCATCAATGGGCAAAGAATCTGCTCATCGTTCTGCCGCTTTTGCTGGCGCATGTGGCTGCCCCCGGCCGCCTGTTGGCCGCGCTCGAGGCTTTCCTCTGTTTCAGCTTCACGGCCTCGGCAGCATATACGATCAACGACCTGCTCGACATCGAAGCCGACCGCCACCATCCGCGCAAGCGTATGCGCCCCTTTGCCGCGGGCGATCTTTCCGCCTTGACGGGCGTCGGCATGACGCTGTGCTTACTGCTCGCAGCCTTTGCGGGCACGCGTCTGCTGCCGCTGGCCTTCACGGGATGGCTTCTGCTTTATCTGGGCGCATCGCTGGCCTATTCCTGGAGCCTGAAGCGAATCGCCGTAGTGGATGTGCTGGTGCTCTCCGGCCTCTACACGCTGCGCCTCTACGCCGGCAGCGCCGCCACTGGGTCGCACATCTCCGACTGGCTTGCCGGCTTTGCCATCTTTCTGTTCTTCTCGCTGGCCATGGTCAAGCGCTTTGCCGAGCTTGAGAACCTGCGTTCCAGCGGTTCGCAGCCGCACAATGGCCGGGGCTACTTTGTCGCCGATGCCGATCAGCTCCGCAGTCTCGGCACCTCCAGCGCTTTCGCGGCCGTCATGGTCTTCGCCATTTATATATCGAGCAGCGACGTGGTCATGCTCTACCATCGCGCGGAACTGCTGTGGCTCATCGTGCCGCTGATGATTCTGTGGCTCTCGAGGGTATGGCTGCTGGCCGCGCGCGGCGAGCTCAACGAAGACCCGCTGATCTTCGCCTTCACCGACCGCATGAGCCTGGCGATAGGTTTTCTCGTAGCCGCCATCGCGTGGCTGGCGATCTAAACGGGGCAGAATTGACTTGAAGAACGATTGAACAGATTCCAATTCACCAGCAATACGAGCCGGTGTTCTTGTTCTCTCGGTCCCTTGTTCCCTGCCTTTTTCAGCTGAACAAGTCCTTCATTTTTTCGATCAGACCCGGCGACGCCGGCTTATTGTCCACGTCCAGGGTCTCGGCCAGTTGCGTCACCAGTTCGCGCTGGGCGCGGCTCAGCTTGCGCGGAATCTCGACCACGATCTTGACGACGAGGTCGCCATGTCCCTTCTCGTTCAAATAGGGAACGCCACGACCCCGTACGCGCAAATCTTTGCCGGTCTGCGTGCCTTCGGGAATCTTGATCTCGATCGGACCATCGATGCCGGGAATCTCGATCTCTGCGCCAAGAGTCGCCTGCGGAAAGCTGATGGGGAGCACGCAGTAAAGATCCTGCCCGTGGCGCTCGAAGAATTCGTGCTTGCGGATGGAGAGAATCACATAGAGATCGCCATTCAGACCGCCGCGCCGTCCGGCGTCGCCCTCGCCGCCGTAGCGGATGCGCGTTCCTTCTTCGACGCCCTTCGGCACCTTCACCTTCAGCTTGATCTCAGCCGCCGCGCGGCCCTCGCCGCGGCACGCTGGGCAGGGATCGCTGATGATCGATCCCGTCCCGCCGCAGGCTCCGCAGGTGCGCGCAACCGAGAAGAACCCCTGCTGATAGCGGAGCTGTCCATGCCCCTGGCAATGTGCGCACACGCTCGGCCCCCGGCCTGACGCGCTGCCATTGCCCTTGCACGCGCCGCACTTCGCCAGGCGCCGGATCTTCACTTCCGTCTCCAGACCGAAGATCGCGTCCTCAAAGTTGATGGCCAGGTCGAAGCGCAGATCGTCGCCGCGCTGCGCACGCTGCGCGCGCGTCCCTCCGCGCTGAGCGCCGCCCATCGAAAACATCTCGCCGAACAGGTCGCCAAAGATGTCGCCCAGATCGACAGCGCCGCCAAACGGGCCGCCGGCTCCAAAGCCCTGCCCGTTCAGCCCTGCGTGGCCATAGCGGTCGTAGGCGGCGCGCTTGTCCGCGTCGCTCAACACCTGGTAGGCCTCGCTGGCCTCTCTAAACTTCTCTTCGGCCGCGTTGTCTCCGGGATTGCGGTCAGGATGGTACTTGAGCGCCTGCTTGCGATACGCGCTCTTCAATTCCTGATCGCTCGCATCCCGCGCAACGCCCAGCACTTCGTAGTAATCTGCTTTGCTCACTTTCGTATTAGAACCCATCTGGAACAGCTTTCAGCTCTCAGTTTCCCGTGTTCCATGCGTTTGCAGGCAAGCACATCGGCCCGCCCGCCTCTTCAATCTCTCCCGATTGCCGCCAGCGCTCATTCTCGTTCCATGAAGCTGAAAACTGAGAGTTGAAGGCTGAAAGCCTGCACGCTTCACTCATTCACTTGCTTGCTGTTGTGCGCCACGCGCACCAGCGCCGGCCTGAGCAGCCGCTCGCGGATCTTGTATCCGCGCCGGATCTCCTCGGCTACATGCTGGTCCGGCACATCGTCGCGCTCCACGGTTCCCAGCGCCTCGTGTACGCGCGGATCGAACTCCTCGCCCACCGCAGGCACCGCTTTCACCTGCATCTTCGCGAGAGTCTCTTCCATCTGCTTGACAATCAGGCTCACGCCCGAACGCAGTTGTTCCGCCGATCCCTCCGACTTGAGCGCCAGCTCGAAATTATCCAGCACCGGCAAGAACTGCTCCACGACACTTCCCGTCGCGTGGTCGCGATACTCCGCCTTCTCGCGCTCGGCGCGCCTGCGCGCATTCTCAAACTCTGCCTGCATGCGCGCCAACCGGTCGAGCAGTTGGTCGCGTTCGGCTATCAGCAGCTCAACCTCTGTGGGAGATGCCGGCGCTGCCTCGTTCGCCGCTTCGACCAGGCTCTCATCGGGCGGCGGCAACTCGCTCGCGGGATCGATCTTTACTCCCGTCGCGCCCCCATCGGCTTCTTTATTAATCTTGACTTTCAAGTCTTCTGTCTCCTGTATCGGCATATCTCTGTGCGCTCTCAAACCAGTCTTGTAGTCTCTATTCTTTCGATGAAGATGCCGCGGGCCGTGGTGCAGTCCGTCGCTTCAGCCGGAATTCCTGCCGCCTGATACGCAGGTCCAACGGGTTGCCGGCGGCAGGCCCTTACGCATGGGGAACGTCCAGAAGCCGCTCGGAAAGCCGCGCAATATAGCTGACCGCCTCAATCATTTCCTGGTACTGCATGCGCGTAGGCGCGATCACGGCGACCGTTCCCACGTTAGTCTCGCCCAGCCGCGCCGGAGCCCCGATCAGCACCATATCCTGCATCGC
>JBAWFY010000149.1:0-2278 GCA_049592335.1 Occallatibacter sp. | reverse complement strand
TGCTTGATGAGCAGTTCAGCGACGAAGAGAGCCAGCGGCAGATGGAGACCGCCGTTACGTGGGGCCGCTATGCGGAGCTGTTCGACTTCGATGCCGCGCGCCGCCGCTTCGTGATGCCCGATGCGCTCGAAGAAGAGATTGCGCCGAGCGAGGAGAAAGAGTGAACCTTCAGCGGCCCCTCGCGCGCACGCTCGTCACCGTTCGGCGCACGCCCTTTTTCGTCGATCTGGGCGTAGCGGTATGCGCGCTTGCGGTCTTCTCCGCCATGATCTCGACCGGCGTCTACTGGTTTCAGAAGCCCATCCCGGTGGTGCCGATCTCGAGTTCCATCGGCGCTTTGCCGGCCTATGCTTTCTACTCGCTCGTGCGGATGGCGATTGCGTATTTCCTGAGTGTCGCCTTTGCCGTCACCTACGGATACGTCGCCGCCTACAATCCGCGCGTCGAGCCGTGGATGGTTGCGGTCCTGGATATTCTGCAGTCGATTCCTGTGCTCAGCTTTCTGCCGCCGGTAGTGCTGGCTATGGTTTCGCTCATTCCCGGCCATCAACTCGGCATTGAGATGGCCGTGATCCTGCTCATCTTCACCGGGCAGGTGTGGAATCTCGCCTTCAGTTTCTACTCTTCGCTCAAAACCATTCCACGCGAGATGCTGGAGGCTTCGCGCATCTATCGCTACTCAGCCTGGCAGCGCTTCTGGCAATTGGAAATGCCGTTTTCCGCCATCGGCCTGGTGTGGAACTCGATCATGTCGGTGGCCGGCGGATGGTTCGCGCTGATGGCTTGCGAGATGTTTACGATGGGCCCGAGGAATTTTCAGCTTCCCGGCCTTGGCAGTTACATCCAGACTGCTGCGGATGCCGGCGACACGCACGCGCTGCTTGCAGGCATCGCCACGGTGATTCTGGTCGTCGTTGCCACCGATCAGCTCATCTGGCGCCCGCTCATCGCCTGGAGCGACAAATTCAAATTCGAGCAGGTGGAAGCGGCCGACCAAGTGAAGTCGCCGATCCTCGAGCTACTTCGCCGCTCGAAAATCGTGCAGACTTTTCCGGGCCGCATCTGGAGCCGCGTGGAGGAACCGATCACCCGGCATCTGGCCCACAGCAAGGAGTGCCTCGTGGTGAGGCCGCTCGACGATGAGCGCCCACGCAAGGTCTCGCCGGTTTTGTGGGCCGTGGCCATGGCGGGAGCGGGCGTGGTTTGCTGGTCGGTCGCACAGGCTGCTGTCATGCTCAGGACCATCACCGGGGCCGATCTGCGTCTGCTGCTCGAAGGCGCCGCAGCAACATTCCTGCGCGTCAATGCGGCGTTGCTCATCTCCGCTGCGTGGACGATTCCTGCCGGCGTGGCCATCGGCCTCAACCCGCGACTGGCGCGCCTTGTGCAGCCGTTCGCGCTGATCATGGCTTCGGTACCGGCAACGGCTTTCTTCCCGATCATCCTCATGGCGCTGGTGCGGCTGGGCGGCGGGTTGGGTATCGGGTCGGTGGCATTGATGCTGCTCGGCACGCAGTGGTACATCCTGTTCAACGTGATTGCCGGCGCTATGTCGATCCCTTCGGACTTGTCCGAGGTGGCCTCGCTCTACCGCTTCACGCGCTGGCAGCGCTGGACCAAACTCATTCTTCCGGGAATTTTCCCCTTCCTCATCACCGGCATGGTGACGGCCTCAGGCGGCGCATGGAACGCTTCGGTCTTCGCAGAGTATTCGCACCTGAAAGACCGGACGCTCTCGACCATCGGCCTCGGCGCGCAGATCGATGCCGCCACCGACAGCGGCCGCTTCGCGATGCTGCTGCTGGCGACGATCTTCATCTCGCTCATGGTTGTCACTATGAACCGGCTGGTTTGGCGGCGGCTTTATCATCTGGCGGAGACGCGGTACAAGCTGGAAGGGTGAAAAAGCGAGCGGAGCTAGCCAAGTCTTAGTGTCCTGTTGCAGGAATTCCTATTAAGACTGGTATGTCATTCTGAGCGACCGAAGCGCGCGTAAGCGCGCGAAGGGAGTTGAAGGATCTGCGGTTGCTTTTCGGCTGCTTGCGACAATCCGGAAACCATACTACCGCCGAAATTGCCTTTCGCCGTACGGATCGTTTACTGCCGGCTAGGTTCGCGATCGATCAGTGGGACCCAGAAGCGAAAACGCGCGCCGCCGCCGGGAACGTTCGACGCTTCGATCCCGCCGTTGTGCGCTTTCAAAATTGCGCGGGTGATGGCCAGGCCCATGCATGAGCCTTTGCGTTGGCCCTTCGCGCCGGCCGCACTGGTGCTGCTG
>JBAWFY010000148.1:0-1920 GCA_049592335.1 Occallatibacter sp. | reverse complement strand
GGCTTGATGCGAATGCCGCAGCTCTCGTCAACCACATCTCGAAATCCAAAGTGGTCGAGGCATACCACCGGAAGTCCCATCGCTAATGCTTCTACTACAACGCTGGTTGTGGCATCGTAAAGACTCGGCTGCACAAAGCAATGCCCGCTTGCCATCACGGCGATAGCCTCCTTGCGAGGAATTTGCCCCAAAAAGCGGCATCGGTTTGCTATTCCCAGCTCTCTGGCCAGTGCTTGCCACGCTTGCAGGAGAGGGCCGGTTCCCAGGCAGGTCAATTCCCAGTCGAAATTCGATTCCCTCAATCGGTGCAATGCCAGCAAGACGATATTCAGCGCCTTGCGTGGTTCGAACCGTCCACTCCAGACGATGCGAAATGCTTCTCCTGGCCGCCGACGGGCTGGTGGCGCAACCGGACTCAATACCGGTGCGCTGACTTCGCAGAGGACTTGCGCATCCTTACCCCAAAGCGCGTTGATTCTCTTAGCAGCAAGCGCAGTTCCAGCAATAATCGCCGAGGCCTTTGCGGCTGCGATCCTGGGACGCCTCGATCCGTGCATGGCCCAAAACGTAGTGATATTCTTGACCACAAAAAACGCCCGCGAGCGCAATGGAACGGCACTGAGAAGCCGCAAGGGAAAGTATTGCAAGCCACCCACTGGCCCCCACACAAATGGTTTATCGATCTTCCAAAGAAACCCGGGTTCGCGGAATCCGGAGGGTATGGCCTGATGAACGATGTCGAAGCCGATCTGTTTGTCGAGTTCGACAGCTCGCCGATAGGCGCGCCATTGCCAATTGCGAAACATGAAATAATACGGAATCTCGCACAGTGGATATGCGAATGAGCTTTTCGACCACGGAACGTAATGAATCGTAACGTTCGGCATTGCATCGGGATGATCGCGCAGGAACTGCTCTGTCTCTTCTCGCTCGTTGGTCCTTGCAATGACCCAGACTCTGTGGTCCTCCGCAATGGCACGTACATAATCCCATCCCATGGCGAACTCCGACCCTTTAATTGGACTGAAGGCAAATACGGAAACCAGAACCTTCAGTGTTCTCAAGGAGTCCATCAGTTAACCATTTCTCCACTGCCCAATTGAATACGGGCCTTAAGGATTTGACGAACGTTCGACACTTTCGGCCGCTGGTTCAAAGCGAAGGAGTTTAAACGCCCATACGGCACGCGCGCCGCGGCTTGCTGCCTCAGCAAGCATTGCGCCCGCAACGCCTCCAAAATACACAAGTGGAGGCGCCGTTAACAGTGAAATCAAAGTTCCAACACCGTTCATAGAGGCAGTGCCTTTGGTTCGTTGAACTCCGGTCAGGACGGCCCCCAGTACTGTCATTGGAACAGTCAAGAGGTAAACAATCACACCAATTCTTAAAGCAAATACCTGTGTCGAGTAGAACGATGATCTGCCATAGAAGGCGGCCAACGCAGCGTGTGGCCAGATTGAAAGGAACACCAGCAAGGGGCTGAGGATCAGCAGAAATTGCAGGGTATACTTCATCGCGATTCCGAACGCAGACCTCTGCGTCAGGGCGCCCCTTCCGACTGCAAAGTTTGCGACCACCGGCATTACAACGCCTGGCACGCTGAGAATGATCGGGTTTGCAAGTCCTACGACATTCATCGCGGCCTGAAAGGCAGCGGCGGACTCTCGTCCATGAAACCAGTTCAGCAGCCAAGGCAGTATTGGCCCGGCCGCAACGCCCATCAGCGAAACCACCGCCAGCCATTTACCCAGGGTCCAGAACTGCATTCCATAGTCGCATAGTTGGCTCCATGTGATTCGCTCTAGTTTTACCTGCCAGGATTGGAGAACAACGGCGACAAGCGATGTGGCTGCCATGAGCATATAAGCCCGATCGAGCGAAGTCTGCTTGTCGAGGTAAAGAAAGCCGACCAGGAGTGCC
>JBAWFY010000147.1:0-15327 GCA_049592335.1 Occallatibacter sp. | reverse complement strand
TAGCGCTGGTGGTGGGCGGCATTGAGGCGCTGGGGTTGTTGGCCGGTGAGTTCCACTGGAGCGGATTGTTCTGGGATGCGGTGCTCAAGCTGAACGGAAATTTTGGAGCGTTGGGCTACTTCATCATCGGCATCTTCGTGTTGAGCTGGGTGCTGTCGATTGTTATTTATAAGTGGCGGCGGTTTGACGAGCTGGAGTTCGGCGACTGAGCCGAGCCACGACCTCGCGCACCAATACCATCAGCCCTTCTCTGGTGCTTTAGGCACGCCGCGCGCGGTTTCTATTTGTCACTGTCAGAGCTTGCTGTGACTGCCGTCGCACAGCGGCGCATTGGCAGTGTGCTTGCACCCACAAAAATAGACGGGATTGGATTCGGTCGCTTCGTATTTCACGGGCGCGAATCCGGTTCCGCGGTGGCTTCCGTCACAAAACGGCTGGTTGGCGCTGCGTCCGCACGCGCACCAGAAGTAGGCTTTGCCAACCTCGACAGCGACTGGATACGGGCCTTTCTGGGCGATCTTGGCTTCGGGGATCATGAGGGCTCCTTGCTTTGGGGAATGATGTCCTTGAGCAGGATACCGGATCGAGTGCGCGTGGATTCCAACAGATCCCGGAGCGTGACGCAAAAAATAAGCGTCGTGAATGGGCATGCTGCAGAAGACGATGAAACAGACCAGATAGCGAACGAAGTCTACGGCAAGGCGGCGCAAATCTTTTGGTACTCGTCCTCAGTAAGCGTGAAGGTGAGCGCGGCTGCCGATTCTTCTACCTGATGCGCGTTACGCCCGCCTACGATTGCGGCGGTGATGGCGGGATTGTGCAGCGTCCACGCGACGGCGACTACGCCGGCGGTGACGCCGTGCGCTCTGCCGATCTCGCGCAGCAGTTCCACTAGTTGCAGATTGCGGCTGAGGCGCGGCTCCTGGAACTCCACATTTTTGCGGCGCCAGTCGTCGGCGGGAAAGGCCGCGATGCGCTCGGGGGTCATCTTGCCGGTGAGCAGGCCGGAGAGCATGGGCGAGTAATTGATGACGCCGATGCCATGGGCCTGTGCGAAGGGGAGAATCTCGGTTTCCACGGCGCGGCGCAGCATGGAATATGGCGGCTGCAGGCTGGTGATGGGTGCGATTTTCTGCGCGCGCTCCATTTGCTCGACGCTGAAATTGGAGACGCCGATCCAGCGCAGCTTGCCCTGGTCGCGCAGGCGCGCCAGAGCTTCCCATCCTTCTTCAATCTCGCTGTCCGGATTGGGCCAGTGAATCTGGTACAGGTCGATACGTTCAATCTGCAGGCGGAGCAGCGAAGCTTCCACCTCTTCGGCGATGGATGCGGCCTTGAGCGTTTGATAGATGGAGCGATCCGCGTGCCAGCGCATGGAGCACTTGGTAAAGACGTAGGGCTTGTGGACGGAGGATTTGAGGGCGTGTCCGACGACCTCTTCCGAATGGCCCAGGCCGTAGACCGCTGCGGTATCGATCCAGTTGATGCCGAGGTCGAGCGCGCGATGAATGGCGGCGATGGAATCGCTATCCTCCTGCGGGCCCCAGGCGAATTGCCAGTCGCCCCCGCCGATGGCCCATGCGCCAAAGCCGATGGCAGTCAGTTGGAGGTCGGAGTTGCCAAGAGTGCGAAGCGTTGGGGAAGCGGAAGTCGTCATGAGATGAGGATAGACGAACGGGTCGGCGATGCGGACGGCCCGAAGGCCGTCCTATGTGAACTGAGATTATGCTAGCTTGCTGACCTGCTGACTCGCTTCGTCGCCTATCCGCCCATGAACATGCCGCCGTTCACGTCGAGAACGTGGCCGGTGATGTACGACGCAGCGTCCGAGGCCAGGAACTTGACCGCCTGCGCCACATCTTTGGGCGTGCCGCGACGGCCAAGAGGAACCGTGGCCAGCATGGCCTTAGTGACTTCCTCGCTCAGCACTGCAGTCATGGGGGTTTCAATATAACCCGGAGCAACTGCGTTCACGGTGATGTTGCGCGAAGCTACCTCGCGCGCCAGCGAGCGCGTCATTCCGATCAGTCCCGCCTTCGACGCCGCATAGTTCACCTGGCCGGCCTGACCGGCGCGGCCGACCACGCTGGCGATGTTTACGATGCGTCCCCAGCGGTTTTTGAGCATAGGACTGAGCAAAGCTTGCGTGATCAGGAAAGCGCCCGTCAAATTGATGCTCAGCACCAGGTCCCAGTCTGCGGGCTTCATGCGCAGCATCAGGTTGTCGCGGGTAATACCGGCGTTGTTAATGAGGATCTCGATCTTGCCGTGTTTTTCGATGATCGCCTTTGCGCCGGCCTCGATCGACTCCTGGCTCGACACGTTCACCGTAAAGGCTGAGGCATCGATGCCCTGCCCCTTCATCTCGCCCACGGTTTCTGCCAGCTTGGCCTCGTTCACGTCGGCCAGCACAATCCGCGCGCCCGCCGCGGCAAGCTCCTCGGCGATGGCGCGCCCAATCCCCTGCGCTCCGCCAGTGACCAGCGCAATTCTTCCCTGCAAATCACCCATGTATTTTTCTGTCGACCTCGATGCGCGCCCGCAAGCTCATTGGTTGCGTGCCGCGCCTTTCCACGGCTGATTATAAGGGACCGAGGGAACAGGGGAGCAAGGGAACGAGAAAGCAGACCTGGTTCAGTTTGGATTTGTTCAGGAAGGAAGGGCGCCACCTAATAGGCAGAAAACTTCAAAGGGAAGAGTTGCGGGCTAACTGAGCGCATGAAGTCAAACTGTCGGCCCCTTTTGAAATTCGGCATGAATCAAGGTCGGTCAAGTGGGAGTCCAAAGATTGAGACCGGCCGCCTCGATGTCGAATCCGTGCTCCCCGGAACAGGATTGCCCACCGCCTCGAATCCCTGTCCGTTCCATCGAAATTGATAGTTGAGGAATCCGCTAGAACAGCAATCTCCCTCTTCGTATTTAGGATCGAAAAGTTCGACGTTAAGAACCTGATCTTTCGCAAAGACCCGATAAAGGCCATGTGCGGCCCGGTCACCCGCGTGAAAGAATCCCAACAGTTTCGGCTGTCCCCCTGAATCGCCGTAGATATAAACCCAATAGTGATACTGAGTGCCTCCAGTGTCGTACCGAAGAACTACAACCGCATCCTCGCTTTTGTTACTGGAGAGCTTAGCGTACTGAACTCCTTCCAGCGTCAATCCGTCGCCTTCACCAGCGTCATTCCATTTCCCACTCAGCAGACGAACATGGTGCTGCAGCCGAATGCTCATCCACTGCAGATGATCTGGCCAGCCATCGGGAGCGACCCAAGGATAGGAGAAATTCTTGAAGTCAACGCTGCGGATACCATGAGGTGAGTTCTGCGACCAACCCATCGCGCAGGTTTGAGTAAAGACAATTAAAACTGCAAAACATATCGTAGACAAAGGCGCGCGCAATCGGTTCATCTCAAGCATCCTAATCGACCACTCCATTGCTCGACTATGCTTCAGTTACCCAGGAGTAAAAAACCATAGCCTTTGACGCCTCGAATATCCCTGTTTTTCTAAGTCGGCGTAGCCGCCACGGTAACCGGCCGCGGCGCGAGCGCGGGCCGCAGCAACTCCGCCGGCCACACGTAGACCGCCAGCCGCCGCGAGTAGTGCAGCACCGGTTCCATCTTCGGCAGCGCGATGCCTACTGCGCTGGCCAGATCGTTGCGCTCGATCTCCGCTTCGGCTTCCTCAAGCGGCCAGGGCACATGGTGCAGATTGGCGCGGATGGGATGCCCTGCGCGATTGACGCTGAAGACGCAGTTGCGCTCGGAGAAGAAGTATTCGAATGACCCCGGCCGGATTTCCGCTGTTTTGTGCGTCGGCCCCAGTCCCCGGTATCGCGCCTTGAAGATCACTTCGCGTCGCACGAACCGCCGTCGGCTGTAAAACGCGAATTCCCGCTCCGCGCGCGGCTCCATGTGCATCTCCGCCAGTTTGTAAGGCAGGTGGTAGGCGGCATGAGCGACGGCGACGGCGAGAAGATTGCTGGAATCAAAGGAAAAGCAATAGATGCCCGGCGTACGCGTAAACCGGTCGCGCACATAGGTCCGTAAATTCAGGTCGGGAAAGTTGCGCAGCCCTGGGATGGGCGGGACACCGCGAATCTTGATGCGATCGAGCCAGAAAGGCACCGCGCCCAGCCACGCCGATCCCTCGAACGTATCGGGCTCCAGCCAGTCGGGCAGCAACGGCTCCATTAGCGGGACGGGAATCGGCCAGTGGGCAAACAGCAAGTCGTTCCAGCGCTGCGTACTGGCCCAGCGCCCCGCCGGCAACGGCCGCGGTTTGTGCGACGTACGCACCAAATACTCCCGCACTTCAAACTCCTCAGTCGGCGCTTTCGCGGGGGATTGCGCTCTAATCGGCGCTTCGATTTCCAGTCGGCTTCCCTTCAACTGCAGATCCGGCGGCGCGAAACCAGCGCGCATGGAGCAGCATCGCCTGTCGGGGCCGGCCTGGCTCTGCTAACCCCGCGCCTCTTACAAGAGGGATGCAAAACCTGCCGCGCGCAACAGCTCCCTTACGGCCTGAGGATTGGATCACAGGCCTTATGCCGTATTCTGTCCGCGAGACGATGCTCATGTCCAGTGAAACTTTTAGCCCGCCGGGCGCCCGCACCCAAACCGAGGTTTTTGCGGTGCATGGCGCCGACCCCGAAATCCTCGCCTACGCCATGGCCAAATACTCGCGTTCCAAGCTCTCCATGCGCGAGTCCCTGGCCGAAATCAGCTCTCAGCGCGCCGAGCAGTTCCTGAACACCTTTTATTTTCAGTACGGCCACCGCTCCATCGCCGATCTGGCCCACATCGCCTTTGCCGTGGAGCGGCTGAGCCTGCTGGCCGCCATCGTCCTCGTCGATGAGACCCGCTGGGATGGCCAGGAACGATCAACGCGGTACCAAAACTTCCTCGAATCCGGCTGGTTTTTCCCTGGTTTCGGAGAAGACTCCGCGTCGGCGGAGCTTTACTCTAAGACAATCGAAAACCTGTTTGCTACCTACCAGCGCGTGTCTGCCGCGGTCTTCGAATTGCTCCGCGCGCGCGTGGCCCGCCCCGAAGCACTGAAGCCCGAGGCCTACGAGCGCACCATCCGCGCCCGCGCCTTCGACGTGGCCCGCTACCTGCTACCGCTGGCGACTAACACTTCACTGGGGCAAATTGTGAGCGCCCGGACCCTCGAAACTCAGGTTTCCCGCCTTCTCGCCCACCCTGCCGCCGAGGTACGCCTGCTGGGGGAAAAACTGCGCGACGCCGCCACCGGCCCCGCATGGAACCTGAACGGCAAAGCGGCGCAGGCGTTCGTGGATAAACTAGCGGCTAGAGAAGCTCAGTCTTTATGCGTTGAAGAGAATGCCTCCGGCAAGCACGGAGTGTCAGGGCACGACTTTAGTCGTGCCGTAAAGGCGGAGGAAAAAGAAGGGGCTTTAGCCCCTGAAACAAGCCTCTCCGCCGAAGCTGCCGCCCTCTTCACACGCGAAATTCGCACTGCGCCCACTCTCGTCAAATACGCGCAGCCGAATGCTTACCTGGTGGAAACGCAGGCGGAGCTCGCTCAGGCCGCCGCGGAGCTTCTCGCACCGCTCTCCTCCAAAACGCCGCCCCACGCAGTGGTCGATTTGGTTGAGCGCACCGAATCGCTCGAAGTCGAGCTGGCCGCGACGCTCCTCTATTCGGCCAGCCATCACTCCTACCGCCAGATCCGCGACCTCGTGGCTGGACTTCCAGGCTCTCAGGTCTCGGAGATCATCGAGATTGGGTTGAAGCACCGCGGCCGCCACGACGAGGCGCTGCGCGCGTTTCACTCCGGTGCTGGCCTCCGCTTTGACATCCTGATGGACATCGGCGGCTTTCGCGACATGCACCGCCATCGCCGCTGCACGCAGATCATTCAGGGATTTACCTGGGAGCACGGCTACGAAACTCCTGGCGCCGGCGACCTGGCTGGTGACCCCCAAAACGATTTCGACATTCTGGCTGAAGCCGGGGTGCTTGCGGATTTCCGCTCCGCCGTCGAA
This sequence comes from Occallatibacter sp., assembly GCA_049592335.1. Taxonomy (GTDB): domain Bacteria; phylum Acidobacteriota; class Terriglobia; order Terriglobales; family Acidobacteriaceae; genus Telmatobacter. The sequence goes on along the minus strand of JBAWFY010000147.1, from coordinate 9,318 downwards.
TCCGCTCATGCCGCGGCCGCGCAGATCGCGGCTGGCCCCGCACCCGAAGCCGCGCAGTCAGCGCAATATCTTCTTCCCCTCGCCACGCGCATCCGCGCCCTCTTCAAAATGGATTTCGCCGAGGCTCAATACATTACCGAGTTGCGCTCCGGCCCCGCCGGCCACTTCAGCTACCGCCGCGTTGCCTGGGAGATGTTTTTAGCGCTTCAGCGCCAGCATCCGTCTCTGGCAAAGCACATCCGAGTCACCGACTTCACCCAGCCCATCGACCTCTTTCAGCGGTGAAAAGAAAGTCGAATAAAATCGCCATTACGAGTGCAAACTTTTGCTTAGCAGTTTTTCCTCTCGCATTGGATCTTGCTCCGGGCGGCTTAGGTTTTCTTGCTAAGAAATACCCCTGCAATCACTTGCCTGCCAGTCACTCGGCTCAGCCAGACGACCTTCATGCGAGCCAATCCCCTAGTGACTGAGAGCGCCTGTAGTTCTTAAGAAAAATTGAGAAGAATTGAAGTCCTAATTTATGGACTTCGCATGAGGCCCGTGCTATCAACAGCCATTGCCTCGCGCTTCCCCCAGCGCCGCAGTGCAATTCAGATGCAAGCAACGGTTGATTGAATCGGGTCCTGCACCCCTTTCACTATCCATTGGGATTTCCCCATCAGTTGTCCGGGAGCGGACGTCCAGAAACTGCTTTGCCTATGTCAAGCCATGGCCCCAGGCCACCTGGATAAGCCAACCAGCACTATGGAGGTTGAAATGAAAGACAAGTTATCAGTGCTTGCCGGCACATTTGTGCTCGGCGTCCTCGGATTCTGCATTACGCAACCCGCTACAGCACAGTCAACAACTGCCCCCACTCCGTTTGTAGTAACTGTGCCGATTAACTACAACAACTTTAACTTCACTGCCGTGCCGATTCCGGCCGGGAAGCGCCTGCAAATCGACTATATTTCGATGTCGGGAGCGGCGCAAACGACTGGAGCATACGTTCAGCCCATTATCATTCTGGCCGCGACGCTGCAAGGGGGCAGCCAGAACCTGTTCTATTTTGCGCCCCTGCAAGACCCGAATGTACCCGGTCAGTATTACGATCACGAGCAGACCACCATCTATGTGGACACGCTCTATGCGTCTCCTGCGTTCGCGGGATATACTCCGTCGTTTATGTCATTCAATCTGGTGATTTCCGGGCACCTCTACGCGGCCCCGACGGCTGTCCCATAGGCGGGGCATCCCGATGCTGGCCGCGTTTCGGGCAGCTCACGCGGTTTTCGAATTGGTGCAGCGCAAAGCGAAGTTGCCACGCGGTCGTCCTTCAGGACAAAACCGCGTGGCATTGAGCGCGAAATGCACCACAAGCTCTCGATAACCACTGAACGATCGGATTCCCGCACGGGCCGAAGCAGGAATTCACCGGGAGCCTCGTAATACTTCGGTGGCTGAGTTGCGAGCCGTTTCGTTTTTTTGAGCACCCCAGGAGGTCTGAAAGTGAAAAAATCTGCGCTTTATCTATGTATGCTTGCCTTGGCCGCGCTTCCTGCGGCGGCAAACGACCTATATTCCAACGGTCCGGTAAACGGCACCGTGAATGCATGGGCCATCAGCTTCGGAGGGTCCGTCGAAGATTCCTTCAAGCTGTCTTCGGATTCATCGCTCAGCAGCCTCACCTTTTACGTTTGGGTACCGACGGGCGATACTGTGACATCGGTCGACTGGGGCATCGACACGATACCGGGAACTTACACCGACGCACATGTCGCCTCGACGACTCAAACCACCCTCTTCACAAATCAATACGAATATGACATCGACCAGGAGACGATCTCTCTCTCCGGCCTCTACGCGCCCGGAACGTATTACATTAACCTCGACAATGCAATCGTGCCGGATGAGGATACCGTTTACTGGGATATCAACAACGGTCCATCCAGTGCCTATGCAAATTTTGAGGGCGGAAACGTGGCCGATGCTCTTTTCCCCGGCTCCAACTCCGATCCCTTTGAGATCGACGGTACCATCCTGCCCCCCGGCACAGTAGTTCCAGAGCCATCCAGCCTGCTCCTTCTCGGCAGCGGACTGGCTGGTTTCGTCACGCGCACGATGCGACGCAGAACAAAGGCCTGAACGCATCTCCGGCATAAGTCTTCGATACGTGGGAGCGACCATCGTGATGGCTCGCTCCCGCGCTCACTGGTTTCTACTCCCTACCGGCTACTCCCTGTCTTCTTGTTCCCTCGTTCCCTGCCGGGGTCCCAAGCGGGCGATTTTGGCCCGATGGGGTGGCTTGATCCCTGCTTTTTACCACCCCATCTGCCGCATGCGCTCCAGAATGATTCCACTGTATCGATCCATGTGCTCGGGCCGGCGCTTGAGCGGCAGCGGCAGCACCGCAGCCATCCGTGCTGCCTGGTCGCGATCGATCTTCCGTGCCGGACTTCCGTAGTACGCGTGGCTCGCCGCCTCCACGCCGTAGATGCCCGGCCCCATTTCAACCACGTTCATATACAACTCCAGAATCCGCTTTTTGCCGAGCACGAACTCCGCCACCGGCACCAGCGAGAACTCCGCGCCCTTGCGCAGATACGAGCGCTCCGTCCCGAAGAACAGGTTCTTCACCAGTTGTTGCGTGATGGTTGATCCGCCGCGGATGCGGCCGCCTTTCTCATCTTCTTCGGCGGCAAGCTCCATGGCGTGCCAATCGAAGCCGTGATGTTCGTAGAAGCGCGCATCCTCGGCGGCGACCACGGCGTGCTGCAGATCCGGCGAGATCTGGCTCATGGGCACAAACTGGTAGCGCTTGCGATAGGGTTTCGAGGCTGTCCACGACTCGATGCGCCGCTCCATCTGCAGCGCGGTGGTCGGCGGATCGATCCACTTGAGCGCCACAAGCGACAGAGCTGCGAGCAGCCATAATCCCGCCACGCCGATCGCGAGCCATTTGAGAATGGAGCGGAGAGACACCTCTCGCAGCAATCGCCAGTGCTGTGTGGCTGGTTTTTCGGTCACATATCAGGATAATCGCGCCTGGCGGGCTCTACAGTAGCGCCGGTCTCCAGACCGGCCGTCGTGCGGGCGTCCTCGCCCGCGCGCAACCCCAGCATGCTCCATCCCAGTCTTGCCAGGAAGAGTTCCACCGATCCGCGTTCCCGCGGATCCGCTACTTCTGTTTCTTCTCGCTCACCGCCGCGGGCTTCTCTTCAGGCGTGGGCGCCGCTTTCGTGTACACGATGCTCTTCGTTCCCCCGCCGCAACTGCCCACAATCTTGCCATCGGTTTCCTTGCCCTTGTCCACAATGGTCAGGGTGTAATTGCTCCCCCCGTGCGCGTCGATCTTCTTGGCGATCTCCGTCTTCAGGTCATCGCACGACTTGATCTGCGCCGAGGCGCAAAGAGGCATGCATAAAACAACCGCGGCAACCATCCAGATCTTCATGTTGGAACCCCCTCGCTTTCGTAACCGGGTTCTCCACGCCGGATTACCGGCCCACCGGAATCATACACACAGAGCGCCTGTGGAAGCTGGGAGAATTTTTTGAGGCCAGTGCCTTCGGTACTTTTCCACCGCCGTCAAATCGCCAACTCGGCTGACTCCACTAACGGCGCAGTCGCCGCCAACCCCGCTACCTCCGTTAAAATTGAACCTTGCACACGCAGTCCAGCTTTCGCCTGCTCGTGGTCCGGCTCGGCGCCATGGGCGACATTCTGCACGCCCTGCCAGCAGTCACGGCTCTGCGCCGTGCGCATCCCGCATGGCATGTCGGCTGGGTCGTCGATCCGCGCTGGCAGGCGCTTCTAAGGGCCGGGACCGAGGGAACAAGAGAAAAAGGGAACGAGTCAGCCCGAGACAGCACGATGCCGTTGATCGACCGGTTGCATTTCGCCCCCAGCCGCGACTGGAAGCGTGATCCGTTCAGTGCGCAAACGCAAAGTGAAATTGCCGCCCTGCGCCGCGAATTGCGCGAGGCTAGTTACGATGCCGTGCTTGACTTGCAGGGCGCCATCCGTTCCGCCGTCATTGCGCGGATGACCGGCTGCTCTCGCCGCATCGGCGAAGCCAAACCGCGCGAGTGGCCCGCGCACTGGCTCTTCACAGAGCGCATCGCCACCCATGGCGCGCACGTGATCGAGCAGGATGTCGAGCTGGCCTCGGCCATAGCAGGCGATCCTCTCAAAATCATCGAACCGCAACTGCCTGTTAATCCCGAGGCCGAAAGCTGGTGCGCTGCCTGGCTCGCGGAGCACGTGGCCACTGCCCAGCCGCTGGCGTTCATCGCTCCCGGAGCAGGCTGGGGCGCCAAACGCTGGCCGCCCGAACGTTACGCAATTGTCACAGCCGCACTCATCCAACGCGGCTTCACGGTTCTGGTCAATGCACCGCCCCGCGAAGAATCGCTGGCCGCGCCCATCGTCACCGCCGGCGCAACGCCCTTCACGGCAACGCTTCCCCAGTTGATCGCACTCGCGCGCCGCATCGCCATTTGTATCGCCGGAGACACCGGACCGCTGCATCTTGCCTGCGCGCTGGGCCGGCCCGTGATCGGCATCTACGGGCCCACCGATCCCAGCCGCAACGGCCCCTTCGGCACGCGCGCCCGCGTGCTGCGCAGTCCCGCGAGTCGCCGCGACTACACTCATCGCGACGCGGCCGACCCCAGCCTGCTCACCATCATGCCGGAAGACGTGCTGCGCGCCGCAGACGAACTTCTGGCGGAAAAGGGGGCAAATTGATTTCCCACGAATTTCCTCCAAAGGTCTGCTCGATGCAATCATGGGCGAGAAGGGTTCGCGTGCCGCTAGGCTTCGTGACTGCGGCCCTCTACGTTTTCGAAGTCGCTCGCCATCCGGCGCATCCCACAGCCATCGCGTGGAGCCTCGTGCTGGTTCTGCCGGGCCTCGCCTTGCGCGCCGCGGCCTCGGGAACGGTGGAAAAAAATCGGGAGCTCACCGTCACCGGACCCTACGCCTACACCCGCAATCCGCTTTATCTCGGCTCCATGCTCATGGCTGCGGGGTTTGCTGTAGCGCTGCTCAGTTGGCCGCTCGCGCTTGTGCTCGCAGCCGGCTTCGCCATCATCTACATTCCCGTCATCGCCGGCGAGGAGCAGTTTCTCCGCGCGACATTCCCTGGGTTCGACGACTACTGTCGGCGCGTCCCCAGATTTATTCCCCGGCTCACACCCGCGGGGGCCCAAAACGGTCAGGAGGTTGCGCTCCATGGTTCCCCGGCGGCCAACCCTCCTTCCGGAGGCTTCTCTTTCGCCCTCTACATCCAGCATCGCGAGTACAATTCTGCAATAGGAGCCGCACTGCTTTATTTGAGTTTGCTTTTCCTGCGCCCGGCGCTGGATCTCGTTCTCCGCAGTTTTCACTGAGCAGAGTTCGATCCTGCAGAATCGGCCCGGCTTGTTGCCCAGACTTGATCGCCCAGACTGGGTCGGCCAGTTGGGATCGGCTAGTTTCGACGGGCCAGTTTCGATCGGCCAAATTTTTCAAGGAGTCCGCCGAGCATTGAAGACCCGTGCGATCGCAGTCAGTCTCTTGTGCACATTTGCTGTGGCGGTCGCGTGCGCCCAGCAAGCCACCACGCTTCCCGCGCCGCGTCCTGGCTACAGCTTTCCCCAGCGCCAGACGCTCACTTATGCGGTCGATTGGCGTGTTTTTCCCGCCGGCACTGCAGTCATCCATTTTGAGTCCGCCGGCGACCGCGAGCGCATCTCCGCCACGGCCGACACCATCGGCGCCATCAACATGCTCTTCCACGTCGCCGACCGCTTCCAGTCCGACTTCGATCGCCAGCGCGGCTGCACCTACGACTTCAACAAGCAGACCGTGGAAGGCCGACGCCAGATCAACTCCACGCTGCGGCTCGACTACACGGCTTCCAAGTCGATCCTCGACGAAAAGAATCAGGTTACGGGGCAGACCAAGCACCTTGAAGCACCCGTCTCGGGCTGCCTCACGGATCTGCTCTCCGGCGTCTTCTATGCTTCTTCGCAGCCCATCGCGATCGGCCACAACTTTGTGCTTCCCGTGGTCGACGCCCAGCGCACCGTACTCGTCACGATGAAGGTCGAGCAACACGAACAGATCAAGACGCCGCTCGGCACCTTTAACACCATTCGCGTGCAGCCCACCGCCGACGCAGGCGTGGTGAAGAATCGCGGCAACATCTGGATCTGGTACACCGACGACGACCGCCATCTCCCCTTGCAAATGCGCGCGCGGCTCTTCTGGGGAACCATTACCTTCCGGCTTACTGCCAACGAGAACAAGTGAGCCGGGAATCATCGCTCACGAAGAATGAGCTGAAGGCTTAGAGCTGAAAGCTGTCTTTGCGGTGTACACTTTCTCTTCGCGCGCAACCTCCTACATCGCTGCGCGAATTGGGGATCCCATGCGCATCTCGCTCTCCCACGAACCTTGGGTGCCCCAGGTCTCGATTTTGAGACCTGGGATAGCACGAACACTCGCGTTAACTGCCTTAGCGTTTTTTGCTTCCATATCCTGCTCTGCCCAAGCCACGCTGCAACCAACTCCCCCCAAGCGCCCCATGACCTTCGAGGACATGATGGGGATGAAGCGCCTCGGCGATACCGCCGTCTCGCCCGACGGAAAATGGCTCGCCTACTCCGTCACGACAGTCGATTTGCCGAAGAACAGCAAAACAGCGGAGCTGTGGCTGCAAGCTATTGCGGGCGGCGAGCCCTTCAAAGTCGCCGTAGCCCAGCCCGGCGATAGTGGTATTCAATTCGCGCCGGACAACAAGCGCATCCTCTTCATCTCAAAGCGACAGTTTGATCAGGAAATATTTGTTGCCGACTTCGACTCAGAGACGGGCGCAACGAAGAATGCACTCAATCCGACAGTGGATAGGCTGTTTCGCTCCAATTCACTCAACAACCCTCCATCTTATGCACTGGATGAAGACAACGCGCGCTGGTCGCCTGACGGCAAATCAATTGTATTTGCCGCTAAGGTATATCCGGACTGTCCCGCAATCGGTCCTCAGAGCCAGGAAGCAGCTAAATGTACTGTGGATCGAGACGCCGCAATGGCTGCCAGTCAGGTTAAAGCGCAAGTCTTCACCCACCTCCTCTACCGGCATTGGGATCACTTCACGGGAGACAAGGTCTCGCACCTCTTCCTGATGGATGTTGCTAGCGGAAAGATCCGCGACCTGAACCCCAACGACCCGCATGACGCGCCGCCGGATTATCCTTCGCAGATGCTCGGCGGAAGCTTCGACATTTCGCCCGATTCGAAAGAGCTGGCCTTCACCGAAAACCTCGATCCTGTGCAAGCTATTAGCACCCACTCCGACATCTTCACTCTCGACCTGACCGATCCTGCAGCAAAGCCAGTGAAAATCAGCACGTCCGCCGGCGGCAACTTCTCGCCAGCCTACTCACCCGACGGAAAGTATCTCGCGTGGCGCAGCCAGGATCGTGCGGGATATGAGAGCGACAAGTTCCGGCTGATGATTTATGACCGCGCGGCAAAGACGAGCAAAGACGTGTTGACCAAGCCGCGGGATTGCTGCCGGGAGCCCGGTGTTCCAAGCTTCGATCTGTACGACCTCTGGGTGGATGAGTTTGCATGGTCACCGGATTCTCGATCCATTTACTTGGTTGCCGGCGAGTGGGGTGCAGAACCGGTATCGTCTGTCAGCACCGACGGGAAAATAACTCCGCTAACTTCGCTCTCCGACGGAGAGTTCAGTGGCCTAATGCCACTCGTCGATGGAAAAATGATCCTAGCAACGAAGCAAACGGTTCGCGATCCAAGCAAAGTAATATACCTCCTCCTCGCGACCCATGATTCCATTGAGGCCGAGAGGCTGAACGCGGCGGGAGGGTTCGGACCGGCTGGTCCCCGGTCTATTGACTCTCGCCCTGTCACCCACCTCAACGACGCCCTTCTCGCCCAACTCGATCTCCCCAAGATGGAATCCTTCTGGTTCACAGCCCAAGACGGCACCAAGCTCGAAGGCTTCCTCATCCGCCCGCCGGGCTTCGATCCGACGAAAAAGTACCCGCTCAAATTTCTGATCCACGGCGGCCCGCAGGGCAACTGGGGCGACGACTGGAGCTATCGCTGGAACCCCGAGCTCTTCGCCGCCAACGGCTACGTCGTGGTGATGATCAATCCCCGCGGCTCGACCGGCTACGGCCAGGCCATCGTCGACGGCGTCAACGGCGATTGGGGCGGCGAGCCTTTTACCGATCTGATGGAAGGCCTCGACTATGCCGAGCAGCACTACAGCTTCATCGACAAGAACCGCGAGTGCGCTCTCGGGGCGAGCTACGGCGGCTACATGGCTAACTGGGTCCTTGGTCACACCAACCGCTTCAAATGCATCGTTTCGCACGACGGCATGTTCAACGCCGAGTCCGCCTTCGGCACGACTGAAGAGGACTGGTTCAACATCTGGGAGTTTCGCGGTCATCCATGGGACTACTACGGCAAGCCGGACAGCGAAAACCCTTTCCGCAAGTGGTCGCCGTCGCTCTACGCCAAAAACTTCAAGACGCCCACGCTCGTCATCCACGGCCAGCTCGACTACCGTCTTGACGTGAGCGAAGGCTTCCAGCTCTTCGACACGCTGCAATTGGAGGGCGTGCCCTCGAAGATGCTCTACTTCCCCGACGAAGGCCACTGGGTGCTGAAGCCGCAAAACTCGCAGCTCTGGTGGAAGACCGTCAACGATTGGGTCGACCAGTGGACGGCGAAAGCAGGGAACAGCGAGTAGCCGGCAGCTAATAGGTCGGACCCGGCAGAACCCCGGCACGCCTGCAGAACTACTTTGTGTAAATCGCCCGCAGACGCGTCCTCTGCCCGCCGCTCAAATCGTCAGGCGAGGCCGCCGCTTTAATCTGGTCCTTCTCCGCGCTGGTTGAGTTGTTATAGATGGTTTCGAGCGCATTCAGATCGTCGTCGCTCACCCACCCCTGCATAAGCCGCTTCACCAGGCGGACCTTCTCGCTCGACGACAGCGCCTTAATCACTTCAGGCCGTTGTGTATCGATGAAGTCCCGTATGTCGGAGTCGGAGGTCAGGCTTGCCGAACCATTATCGAACGCTTTGCCGGAAATGGTCTTGCGGTCCGGGTCGGAGTCATCGAGCACATAGGGGAACGAGCGGTCGCGGCCACCGCACTCGGCGATCGACAGAATATCGGGCACGGCGGTCGAGTTCTGGTTCTTGGGGATCTGGTCGCCCGGGTTCTTCGGCGTGGGGTCCGGGATAAGGTCGCCGTAGAAATGGATGATCTGGTCCTGGCTGGGCTTGCTCAGCGAGGTCCAGTCGATAGGGCTGCAC
>JBAWFY010000146.1:0-2091 GCA_049592335.1 Occallatibacter sp. | reverse complement strand
GGTCCGCAAGGCGCGTTGCAAAGGGCTTGTGAACACTTTCGCAAACGTCTGTCCACCCAACCGTTCCCGCAGTTGTCGGGCGTTGCATTCCCCGCGCTCCGTAAGCGGCAAATCAGTGAGGCCGGTGTGTTGACCGGTAACTGACCACGCCGTTTCGCCGTGCCTCGCCAGGTAGACGGACGGAAAGCTGTTGCTCACGTGTTACTCCTTGCGGTTTCTCAGTCTCTCCGTCTCATAAGTCACCGGTCCAACGAACGCTTCTCGCATAGTGATGACCTGACCGGGAATCCGTTTCATTGCGTCTTCGAAGCGCGCCTTTCAGGTGAAGACCTGCGAAATTCGTGCCCCCGGGGCTGCACAGACGTGCGGACCAACCCCGCTCGCAGCTCGCGAGCACTTTCAGTGCTAGATTTCTCGCCGACCTGCAAGAATCCAGAACAATACCTCGATGCTTGTTCCGCACAAGTCCGATTCCGTGACTCATGCGCGACTCCAACAATGGCTTACGCTGATTGCTTGGATGAGGCGATCGGCTCCTGAGTTTTTCGCCATCAAACCCCCGCAGCGATTTGAGACCACGAGTCGTCGCAAACCGGCAAATAATGAATCAGGCCGCGCGTTGTACCGGGACTGTGGATGTTCTCACACTGGTGACTCGGGCGGCGAACGGGTTTCCACGCGCAAACCACTCAAGCACTTCGTTGGTGGTGTCTGCAATCCGAGCATGGGGTCGGTGGACCTTCCTGACTGCCTGTGCTGCAGCCCGCACTAGCAGGTAGCGGTTGGATACATGTCTATTTGCGCAAAAGACCAGCTCGGATCGCATATCTCCCCCTGAGGCCCAAATGGTTCCTGATCTCTCTCCAGGAAAACTGGCTGGCTCCGCAAGATTCCACATGACCCGAATTGCAGTGGCCACCATGACTTGCTTCGCCCTCGATCGGTGCATGTCAGCTTCATAGTTGCAATTAAGCCACAATCTGACAGTCGAATCTATTGGACGAAGGTATGGCGCTATACCATGGTCTAATTGCATTGATGATTGTTCATTGGCTCAGTAGCACGATCTGAGCTGTTTCGATTCTTCGGACCAAGAAACCCTTTTTATTGCGCGGTTAAAGCCCCTATACCCTCTTTCACTGAGTTGTGGTGGGCCAGCTGGACCCGTGCTCGAAATAGCCTGGTTTTCACTGCCGGCACCGAGATATTCAGTTCCCTGGCAAGCTCTTCCATGGAGCGCTGACTAGCCATTTGGATCTCGATCGGTGCGCGCAATCGAGGCTTAAGCTTCTGGATTGCGTTTATCACACGATTGCACCGCTGGCGTAACTCGCAGAGTTGTTCCGGATTCGGGGTCTTATCCTCTATCTGGAGCGGACAATAATCATCACATCCCTCTACGGAAAGCACAGTGTCCACTTCACGGCGAGTTCGCCGTCTGCGAAGAATCATCAGCGCAGAGTTGATGGCAATCCGTAAAAGCCACGAGTAAACGCTTGACCTGCACTCAAACTGAGGGAGTGCCAGAAAGGCCCTCAAAAATGTGTCCTGGAGAGCATCTTCTGCGTCCTCTCGATTTTTCGTAATACGCAAGATAGCCAAAAAGAGTCGACGCGAGTACTGCCTCTGGAGTTCATCGAAAGCAGCGGACAACCCAGCTTGGACGGCAGCCACAATCTCTAAATCTCGCTCTGCTTCAGCACGCCATACGCTGGGATTGTCGAACGGCCGAAGACTCCCAAGGCTCGTGATTCTCGATTCTGTATTCTGTGATAACTGGCTCATCGATGCCCCCCTCTTGAATGCTCTCAGTACTGTCCGCACTCGGTGTATGGGAGTGATTAAGCCACAGATGTCGATGAGACACCATTAGACAAAGGTACAGCCAATACGTTCGTATTGAACTTAAGAAATGCGGTATGCCTTAGATGTGACAAAGCGCAGCTGCCTCAACAAACGGAACAGTGAATCGGAGATCAAGGCAGTTTACTTCCGGCACGAGTGCTCGCTTGAGTGTCGGCGCGATCACCGCTCGACAGTTCTGCATTGATTAGTCCCGCCACTTATTTCCAGAGAGCTGTGCCAACTGCG
>JBAWFY010000145.1:0-1856 GCA_049592335.1 Occallatibacter sp. | reverse complement strand
CCGCGAGGCCGGTGTGCGCAATCTGGAGCGCGAGATCGGCAACGTATGCCGCAAAGTGGCGCGCAAGGTGGTGAAGGCCGGCGCAAAGCATAAGGAAGAAATCACCGCAGCCAACGTCGCCGATTTTCTCGGTGTACCCAGGTTCCGCGACTCAGAGGCGCACGAGAGGAGCGAGGTCGGGCTCGTCACGGGCCTGGCCTGGACCGAAGTGGGCGGCAGCATTCTGACGACCGAAGTGCAGGTGCTCGACGGCAAGGGCAAGCTCACGATCACCGGCCAGTTGGGCGACGTGATGCAGGAATCGGCCCAGGCGGCGCTGGCCTACATTCGCAGCAAGGCTCAGGCACTCGGCCTAACGCGCGAGTTCTACCGCAACATCGACATTCACCTTCACGTGCCGGAAGGCGCGATTCCCAAGGACGGCCCCTCAGCTGGCATCACTATGGCCACGGCTTTGGCGAGCGCTCTGGCCAGGATTCCCGTGCGCCGAGACATCGCCATGACTGGCGAAATCACCCTGCGCGGCAAAGTGCTGCCGATCGGCGGTCTCAAGGAAAAACTGCTGGCTGCATTGCGCGCCGGAATCTTCGAAACGATTTTGCCGCGCTCCAACGAGAAGGATCTCTCAGAACTGCCTGACAACATCAAGAACGCCATGAAGCTGCACTTTGTGGATACGATGGACGAAGTGCTGGCACTGGCGCTTGAATCCCCGCTGCCCACGCCGCTTCCCGACGAGACCAACGCGCTCGCCGCAGTGACGACGGAAGTCGGCGGCAATTTGCCCGCGCCGCAGTAGATTCACCCACGCAATTGTGAAGATTGCCGCCGACAGACCGCGTAGTCTGTCAGCGGCAAAGTGCTGCGTCTGGTTTGAAGGCGTCGCGGCGAGTAGACTTGTCCGGACGTCCCATCCGAGGTGTAGATGCTCAGCCGGCGCAAATTCCTGAAAACCAGCCTCACCGCAGGGGCCGCAGCCATTCCACTCGCATCTGTGCTCGATGCCACCGGGCAGCCGGAGCATCCAGCCACCGATTCTGTGACGGCGATCCCGGCCTATCGTATGATCGCCATGCCAGTGCGCTTGCCGCAGCCCAAGAACTCCGCCGAGCCATGGCAGAACCGGGTGCGCCGCGTGGGCCAGACCAACATGACCGAGCACGACCCCGCGGTGATGAACATTGAAGAGTGGGCCGACTACTGGCATGCATGCAAAGCCGACGTGGTGTTTGTCAGCGTCACGGGCATTCTGGCTTTTTATCCCTCCAAGGTTCCATTTCATCGGCCCGGAAAATTCCTTAACGGCCGCGATTTCTTTGGCGAGTGCGCGGCGGCCGCAAAGAAGCGCGACCTGCGCGTGGTGGCGCGCATGAGCCCCGACCTTAACTGGGACGATGCCCTGGCCGCGCACCCGGAGTGGGCCATGCGCCACAAGGATGGTTCGGTGCAGTGCAGCACGGAGGAGCCGCGGCTCTTCAAGACCTGCATGTTTTCGACCTACATGGATGACTACGTGCCGGCCCTGATGCACGAAGTGAATTCTCTGTATGACGTGGATTGCTTTTACTCGAATGGCTGGCCGCCGATCGGCTCTCTGCCGGAATGTTACTGCGCCATTTGCAGCCAGCTGCCGCCGAGCGGCACGCCGGCCTACTGGCACGTATTCAACGAGCGCGTGCTCGACCTGTGGAAGCGCTACGACGCGATCGCAAAAGAGAAGAAGGCGGATAGCTTCTACTTTGCCAATTCGGGCGGGAATGTGCACGCCAGCGTGAATCTCGATCGATTGGGCAAGATCGCTGCGTGGTTCCAGGGCGATAATCAGGGTCGCACCTACGATGAGCCCGCGGTGTGGG
>JBAWFY010000144.1:0-5639 GCA_049592335.1 Occallatibacter sp. | reverse complement strand
TGGCTTTGCAAGCGGCGATGTCTTCCTCGTACATGGCATGGGCTTCGGCGATCAACTTTGCCTTGATCTCGTCCAAGGGCACGCCCGACCCGGCCAGGGCCGCAAAAAGCGCCTTCATGCGGCCGATGGCCCAGAAGAGATTGACAGCCGTGGGGCGGGTCGCAGCCAGCCGCGCGCAGATCTGCTCGAACTCCGGAGCAAATTCTTCCGTTGTACGAGCTTTGGAGTTCATCGTGCCCAAAGCGACGCCGTATGCCGCGGAGACTCCGATGGCCGGCGCGCCGCGCACGACCATGGTCACGATCACATCAGCGACCTGTTCGTAATCGGTTGCGAGCACATAGCTCTCTTCGAGCGGGAGCTTAGTCTGATCGAGGAAGCGGACACCTTCCGGCGTCCAGGTAAGCGTAGGAATCATGCATTCTCAGTTTATATGGACCGGTGGCAGAAATACCCGGGGGACGCAGCGCTGCCGTGGCACTGTTGTGGACCGATGATGCGTAGCTCTGTATTCTTTGTTTGGTTCTCGCACTTGCGTCACATGTCATAGAAGAGGAGCCGCCCCTCATGCCCTTCTCGCCAAAGATTCTTGCTGTTCTCACGGCTTTCGCCCTGATGGCCCCCGCCGCGCTTCGCCCACAGCAGCAGCCCACGGGCGCCACCATCGACATGACCCCCGTCGCGCCCGAGTCCGTCGGTTTCAGCGCGGAGCGCCTGGAGCGGCTCCACTCTTTTATCCAAAGCGAAATCGATCAGAAGCAGCTCGCCGGCGCAATCACCCTTCTCGCACGCCATGGCAAAGTGATCGACTACCGCACCTACGGCGTGCGTGATATCGCCACCGGCGCGCCCATGACCCAGGACACCATCTTTCGCGATTACTCGATGACCAAGCCCGTGACCGGCGTCGCCATGATGATGCTTTATGAGCAGGGCAAGTGGCTGCCGACCGATCCCATCGCAAAGTTCATTCCCGAGTTCGCCCATCTCAAGGTCTTCAATGGCTTCGACGCCACGGGCAAAATGCTTCTCGCCGATCCCGCGCATCCGCCCACCATGGGCGAGCTCATGACCCACTCCGCCGGCTTCACCTACGGAAACGGGGATACCCCTGTCGACCAGATGTACAAGCAGCTCGATCCCAGCCACGCGCCCAACTTGCAGGGGATGATGGACCGCATCGCGAAGGTCCCGCTCCTCTATCAGCCCGGGACGCGCTGGGTTTACAGCCCGTCGATGGACATCCAGGGCTACATCGTCGAAAAACTTTCCGGCCAATCGTTCCCCGACTTTCTGCGCGACCATCTCTTCACGCCCCTCGGCATGAAAGACGCAGGCTTCTATGTTCCCGCCGACAAGCGCGGGCGATTCGCCGCCGGATATCACGAGGAGAACGGCCAACTCGTCGCCGAGCCCACCAACAAAGGCATTCCCACCGATTACGACGTGCAGCCCACGACGCCTTCGGGCGGCGGGGGCCTGGTCTCAACGGCCGAAGACTACTACCGCTTCGCCACCATGCTCCTCGACAACGGCCAACTCGACGGCGTACGCATTCTCGCTCCTGCCACCGTAAAGCTGATGACCTCGAACCATCTGCCTGTCTCGCTTCTCACCGGCGAATTCGGAATCGGCCAGCACATCATGCGTCCCGGCTTTGGTTACGGCTACAACTGTGCTGTCGTCTTCAACCCGCCGGAAGCCAGCTTGCCTGACGGCAAGGGAACCTTCTTCTGGGATGGCGCCGCCGGCACATGGTTTTGGGTCGATCCCACGAACGACATTGTCTTCGTCGGCATGATTCAGCGCCGCACCAGTCCCGATAATCACCAGCTCCTCTACCGCACCCACGCGCTTGTTTATCAGGCGCTCGTCGATCCATCGAAGTGACCTGGGTTCCCAGGGTGCAACTCGAGTACAATCAGCCCGTGAAAAGCTTTGCATTCGCCGCACTTTTGTTTCTGTGCTTGTCAGCCGGTGGCCAGCTCGGCGAAGCGCAGCCTGCGGCCGCCGCACCGGTCAATCCGCAGGTAGAGGCCATTCCTCCCAACGGCAGGGATTACCAGATGCCGCCATCTGGCGAGGTCACGGTGCCCGCTGAGGGCGGACTGGTCGTTCAGGCAACGATCAATGGCAAAGGGCCGTTCAAGGCAGTATTCGACACTGGCTCAGGCGTGAACATCATGTCGGCGAACCTGGCCCGCAAGCTGGGGCTTCAGCTCGATGCCCAAGCGGCCGAGCTCGGCACCTCCAGTCCGGCCAACGTGCGGGCATCCACCACGCATGTTGATACCCTCCAAATCGGAGATCTTCTGCTGCGCAATCAGATCTTCTACGTCATCGACTTTCCAGGGGGTGTCGATGACGTCTCATTCGCGGTCGGTTACGAACTGCTGCGGCGCTTCGCCGTCAGAATCGACTTCGAGAAGCAACGGCTCACTTTCTACGATGGCTCGCAATTCCACTACTCCGGCGCCGGCACTGCAGTGCCTTTGCGCATCCAGGAAAACGCCTTGCTGGTCAAAGCCTTTATCGGAGACGTGTCCGGGTGGTTTGAACTCGATACCGGCAACGATTCGGGAACCATGATGTTCACCAATTTCACGGTGAAAAACAAGCTGGTCCAGGCATTGGGCGCGCATTTTCTCGCCTACAACGGACGCGGCTTCGCTGGCCCTTCCCCGCAGGCCTATCTTGTGCGCGTCAACAACATGCGCATCGGCGATGTGCGTGTGCCCAGTGTGATCGGGCGCTTCTGCACCGATCCTTCGGACAAAAGAGAGACTGACGGCAACATCGGGAAAGACATTCTCAGTCATTTCACCGAGGTTTTCGACTGCATGCACGGCCAGGTCTATTTTGAAACCACAAAAGACTCGGCTCAGCCCGAAGTATTTAATCGCGCGGGACTACTCTTCGATTCCTTCGGCCATGGGCTCGAAGTGATGACGGTGTTGCCCGGCAGTCCCGGCGCCGAAGCCGGTATCGAGACGGGCGACATGGTCACCGCCATCGACGGTAAGACGCCTGACGATGAGATGAATCAGCCGGCGTTCCTCCGTCGGCCGGGCACCAAACTCCACCTGACCATTCAGCACGGAGCCGCAACTCGCGAAGTGACGGTTACACTCAGCGATGTTCTCTAGCAACCTGGTCCTGCCTTCTTCGTAAATGCTATCGGACGCGCCAATCCAAATGGGCCCCCTCCGTGCAATAGTCCAAAAGGCTGCCCCATGCAGCAGGCCTTTCAGATTGGCTTAGTGAATCGATTTTCCGAGCAACGCGCTAGACGGCGGCAGGCTGCGATGCGTATCGTGGTTGCGGCACCAGTTCAGCCTATTCTCGTTCGCACCAACGGAGGAAGACCTTTATGGCTACGCGCTCCAACCCGGCCGCTGCTCCCAGTGCGCCCAATTACACCGGCCCGTTTATCGCGGTCACGGTTCTTTTTGGCATCTTCGGGTTTCTCACCGTCTTGAATAACACGCTGGTGAAGAAGCTCGAAGACATCTTCCAGCTCGGCTACGGGCCGTCCATGCTGGCCACGGCCGCCTGGTTCTTTGCGTACCTGGTTTTCTCGGTGCCTGCCTCCAAAGTCATCGAGGCTATCGGCTACAAGCGCACCATGGTGATCTCGCTGTTCGTGATGGTGGGGGGCGCGCTGCTGTTTGTTCCAGCCGCCAATCTGGTCAGTTTTCCCATGACGCTTTTCGCCATCTTCGTGCTGGCTACAGGAGCGTGTGGCTTGCAGACCGCGGCGAACCCATACGTTACGATTCTCGGGCCGGAGCACAGCGCGTCATCACGGTTAAACCTTGCGCAGGCCGTCAACTCCTTTGGCTCGCTGGTGGCGCCCTGGATTGCGGCTCGCTTCATCCTCTCTGAGACCAGTAGTGCCGCCAATTCGGCTGCAACCGCCCACATGCTGGAGGGGCCTTACGTCGCCGTCGCTGCAGCGTTGTTCTTGCTGGGCTTTGCCTTCATGATGCTGCATCTTCCGGCCATCAACATGACACGCGAATCCGGCTCAGCAGCGGGCGCCGCGCCCACGGAACGGAGCATCTGGGCGCATCGCCACACCATACTGGGCATGGTGGGCATCTTCGTCTATGTCGGCCTCGAGATCTCGCTCGCCGCCATCACCATTCAATTCAGCCTCAAGCAAGGCATCGCGCCCGTGGAGGAGTGGCTGAACGCGCATCTGTTCAATCATGCCGCGTTCGGATATCTCTTCGGCCTCACGCACGGCATTGGCCTGGTTGAGACCGCGGGCCTCATGTTGGTCCTTTACTACGCATGGATGATGGTCGGCCGCCTGATAGGCAGCGCGATCATGAAGTGGATCAAGGCGCAGCACCTGCTGGTCCTGCTGGGCGTGGCGGGATCGGTTCTTTTGCTGGTCTCGATGTTTTCGCATGGCTTGTTTGCGGTATGGACGCTCGTGTTCTGCGGCATGACGAATTCGATCATGTACCCGACCATTTTTGCGCTGGGCGTGGCGGAACTGGGTCCGCTGACCAGCAAAGGCTCTGGCGTACTGACAATCGGCAATGTCGGCGGAGCGGTGATTCCGCCGCTGTTCGGCGTCCTGGCCGATCACATCGGAATCCAGTACGCGTTCGTCATTCCGATCGTCGGCTATCTCTATGTGGCGTTCTACGGATTTTCGGGATACAAGCCGGAGCGCGACGCCGTATAGACCGTCTTCCGCATCGTGAGTTTCAACAAGCCCTCCGGCTTTCCGGAGGGCTTGTTGTTTGGGGTGTATTCAGCATTTGCATCCCTCCAAAAAACAGAGAGAAAAACGTGCAAAAGGCGGCGTTTGCGCACACCAGCCCGCGGACACTTTGCCCCGAATCGCGACAACACGCTGCCCCGCTCCGCAACAACCGCTGCTGGTTTTCAGGACAGGTTTTGCGCCAGAGCGGGACAGTTTGATTTAGGCCGCGACAAAGCCACCCGCAAAAAAAAGTTAGAAACATCACTAAAGTTATTCGGGCCGGTTCCGATGAAGGGGGTGGATGCAAAAAGAGCCATCCGGAAGAAGTGGGCGGACAGGAACAAGGCTCCCGCAACGGAACGGCAGAGCATCCGAAAAGGAGTTGGTCCCATGGCCCTCGGTGTTTTGAACAATCTGTCGGCGATCTACGCTGAGAATAATCTGAACAACACGAACAACAGTCTGCAGACGGTATTGCAGCAGTTGTCGTCGGGGTCGCGCATCAACTCCGGTGCGGATGACGCGGCCGGCCTTAGCCTGGTCAACGGCCTGGGAGCCAACTCCGCGGCCCTCACGCAGTCGACCACGAATGCCACCGAAGGCGTGGGCCTTCTGCAGGTGGCCGATGGCGCGCTGTCGCAGGTGACGAGCCTGCTGGACCGCGCGATTACGCTGGCGACCGAAGCCTCGAACGGCACGCTCAACACTTCACAGGAAGCGGCGGCCAACCAGGAGTACCAGTCGATCCTGTCGGAAATCTCCAACATCGGCTCGACCACAACCTACAACGATTCCGCCGTGTTCAATTCCAACACGAACATCTATACCGGCGATTCTTCAACCGCCGGCTCGGCGATCGACGCTTTGAACATCCGCACGCTGTCTTCTTCCAACGTCGGCGATACGGGCGGCACTATGG
>JBAWFY010000143.1:0-6174 GCA_049592335.1 Occallatibacter sp. | reverse complement strand
ACGCCGAGGAACTTCGCGAAATCTCACACGAGTCGCCGGTGCTGCGGCTGCTGGCGCTTTTCGCGCGCGCAAGGAAATTGATCGTTGGGGGAACCCTCGCCGTGGCGATTCTGACAGCCATCGTGGTTTGCGTGATTCCCAAGAGCTACACGGCGACGGCGGTGATTCTTGTGCCGCAGCCGGCTTCGGGGTCGGCCGCGGCGCTGATGAGCGCCCTCGGTGGAGGGGGATCGATTGCGGCATTGTCGTCGGCCACAGATGGTCAGTTCCTGAACGGATCGGACACCTACACTGGAGTGCTTGCCAGCCGGACGGTGGCCGACGACCTGATTGCGCAGTTCGATCTCGAAAAAGCATACCACCAGAAAACGCTCTATTCCACGCGTATCGCGCTGAAGCACCACACCAAGCTGGAAGCGGCGCGGGGATATCTGATTCGGATATCGGTGGAGGACCGCGACCCGCAACGGGCTGCGGCGATGGCCAATGCTTATGTGGACGCATTGTGGCGCGTAAACCGGCGCCTGGCTCTGACCACGGGCTCGCAGCGGAGACTTTTTTTCGAGCAGCAGGTGGAAGCCGAACGAAAACCGCTGGCCGATGCGGAGGAGGCATTCCGGGAGATCCAGCAGAAGACGGGCGTGATTCAACTGGCGGGCCAGGAGGAGCTGACCCTGCGCTCGATTGCGCAAATTCGCGCGCAGATTCAGGCGCACGAGCTCGAGGCCGAGATGCTGCGCACTACCGCGACCGAGCAAAACGTAGATGTGCAGCGGCTGGAGAGCGTGATCGCCGGCTTGAAAGCGCAGTTGCAGCAGGCGGAGGGAGATGCAGGAGATGCGGACGACGAGACGTTTGTGCCCGCGGGCAAGCTGCCGCAGGCAGGGCTTGAGTACCTGCGCCGCGCGCGCGATCTCCGCTATCATGAGGCGCTCTTCGAGCTGCTTTCCCGGCAGTATGAACAGGCCCGGGTGGACGAGGCGAAGGATCCGGCGCTGATCCAGGTGGTGGATCAGGCGATTCCGCCGGACAAGCGCTCGTGGCCGCCGCGCACGCTGCTGGTTCTGCTGTCAGCTGTGGGGACGGCTTTCCTGCTCACTGGCTTTGTGCTGACACGGGCGCACTGGAGCAGGGTGATTGCGGAGCCGGCGAATGGACCGCATTTGACAACTCTGCGCGGAGTATTTGCGCGAGGGCGGTGGCCGCGCTGGGCGCGAGAGCGGGCGCGGCGGAAAGATGCGTGACGATGAGAATGGCATCGTTCTTTTACGCGCTCGCCCTGCTGACGCTGGGATTGGGGCCGGCTACGAAGGTGTTCCTGGGCGGAGCCGACATGCTGTGGCTGGATCCGCCGCTGATCTTTTCCATGCTGGCGCTGGCTGCGCTGTTACCCCACCTGAACCGCCAGAATACGAGGCTGTGGCGCGAGATTGCGGGACCGTTATTGGCCCTTGCGCTGGTCTGTGGGTTGAGCATCGTTTCGGGCTTCGCGTTGTTTCCTACGGCCGAGCTTTACAACGCACTGCGCGAGCCCATGCGATTTCTGCTGATCCTTGTGTGGTTCGCAACCTCCTGCTGGTTTCTCGAACAGCGCCGGGAGTTAGTCTTCCGTTACGCAGCGGCAGGGGCTTTGCTGGGGCTGCTGTCCGGGCTCTACGTGTACAGCGCGGCGATGCGCCTTGTGCCGGCGCCGATCGCGCTGGTTGCTTACGCGCAGCAATACTGGCTTCGCCAGGCCTTTTGGGTGGGAAATCTTCCCCTTCCCCGCATGGGAGGATTGTTTATCGAAGCGCCTCCCTTCGGGCTGTTCATGCTGGGGCTGCTCGCGCTTTTCCTAATTGCTTTGCGGTCGGGAGCCAGAAACAAAGCCGTCATCGTTGGACTCGCGACGGCGCTGGTGGGTGCAATCGCATCGCTTGCCGATCAAGTGATGATTGCGGTTGTGGTGTGTCTCGCGGCCTCGGTTCTCTCGCTCAAAATGCGCAGCCGGTGGCTGCGGCCGGCGGTACTGGGAATGGCGTTCTGTCTGCTCGCCACTGCCGGGGCTCTGTCCCTGCGCACGAAACTGATCGTGGGGCCGGGGATGGGAACGGCAGATATCATCTACCGCAATAGCGTGGGCGAACGTAGTTTTCACATGCGCTATGGAATCTCGTTGCTCGAGCTCAAACCGGCTGCAACCGTGTTTGGCATAGGACCGGGCCGGTACGGCGAATACGTGGCGCAGACCGGCCTGTTTCCGGACACCGTGACCATGCAGTACACTGCGCCTGAGATTCTGGTGGAATGGGGCGTTGCGGGTGTGGCTGTGTGGCTGGCAGTGCTGGCGATGCTGGGCGCACGGGCGTGGAAGACCCATCGGTTCGCCGGACTGGGACTGCTCGCAGGTTTGTTGATCGCCGATAGCTTTCAGGCGAACTGGAAATCGGAATCGATGTTTTTGGCGCTGGCTGCGTTTTGCGTGCGAATGGATAAGGCGCAAGGCGGCATCCACGATGCTCGGGCGGACCTGGAGGTTGCGCCATGAGCGGCGCGCAAAGCGCCGCACGGCGAACTGAGCAGGCCAAAGTGCCGGCGAAGCTCTCTGGAAAAGTCATGGCCATCGCGGGCGGAGAAGGCATTTCGCGCGGCGCGAATCTGCTGCTGGCAGTCTTTGTGGCGCGCGAGT
Source organism: Occallatibacter sp. (assembly GCA_049592335.1). GTDB lineage: Bacteria > Acidobacteriota > Terriglobia > Terriglobales > Acidobacteriaceae > Telmatobacter. The sequence goes on along the minus strand of JBAWFY010000143.1, from coordinate 3,506 downwards.
TTGGCGTTCGCGCGGCCGGGGCTTGGGCGCTGGCGCAGGGGCTGGCGCTCTATCTGATCCAGGGAACGGATTTTGGTTTCCGCCACGTGGGCGCAAGGTTGGCGGCGCAAAGACCGAACGCGCTCCGAAGCGTAGTGCGGTTCATCCAGATGCGGCGCATTACGTTGGCGCTTGCCATGGGCGCCGTGGGTTACGTCTACGGCAGGTTCGGGCCGGTACCGGAAGATACGCGGAAGTTGGTGAGCCTGTTTGCACTGGCAACCTGCGGCTACGGACTTTCACTCGACTGGCTGGCGTGGGGTACGGAACGCTTCGGGCTGATGTCAAGCTGGCGAGCAGTGGTGACACTGGTTGGAGCCATCCTTGCGGTGACAGGCGCATTGTACATGCATTGGGGTTTGCTGGCGTTGCCCGCGGGTTTTGCCATTGCTTACCTTTTGGCCGATCTGTGGCTATGGCTGGGCTGGGCGCGCAAGCTGTGCAAGGAGACGCACCAGACCGCGGAGAGCATTGCGATTCCCGATTGGGGAGCCACTGCGTTTCTTGGCATGGCGATGCTGGTCAATCAGGCGTTCAACTCGATCGACACCATGATGCTGGGTGGTCTTACAGACAGCCGGCAGACAGGATTGTATAGCGCGGCGTATAAGCTGCTGTTGCTGGCTCTGGCTCTGTATTACCTGATCATGCAGGCGCTCTACCCGGAGTTGGCCACGATTCCGGCATCTGAGCGTGGATTGCGGAGGCTGCGCGGCATGTTGGGACGATCGATCGCTGCCGGTCTGGCGGCCGCGGGAATCCTGTTTCTATTGAAGGGACGATTGATTGCTCTGCTCTTTGGGCCCGATTTCGCCGCTTCGGCAGCCATCGCAGGGCCATTGCTGGCGGCGATTCCGCTGGATTTCGCAACCTCCGTGTTTATGACCGTGCTGGTAGCGTGGGACCATCCCAAACGGGTGTTCGCCGCCTCGGGAACAGCCGTGGCGAGCAACATTGCGCTGAATTGCGTTTTGATTCCACGCTTTGGAGCTATGGGCGCGGCGTGGGCGACTCCGCTCTCTTATCTGCCCTTCTTTGCCGTGCTGTATGGACAGATGCTGGCCATCGACCCACGGCGCAGGTCTAGAGCAGAGGCGAAGGTTGAGTCGCACGGCGACGCGCCAGATTCCAGTCCGATCCGATTCAGTCTTGTGATGGCAACCGTGGGGAGAGTCGAGTTGCTGGAACGAGCTCTGGAGTCATTTTCGGCACAGCGCTTTCGAAGCTTTGAAGTGATTGTGGTGGATCAAAATGCGGATGACAGGCTGGCGGCTGTTCTCGCGCGCTGGACTGGCCGGTTGCGGTGTATTCATTTGCGCGCGGCACGGGGTTTGTCGCGGGCGCGCAATGTAGGGATTGCATCGGCGAGCGGGGAGATTGTGGTGTTTCCAGACGACGACTGCTGGTATGCGGAAGACTTGCTGGAACGGGTCGACGGTTGGTTCCGCGAACATGCGGATTATTTCCTGCTTTCGATCTGCGCAAAGGACGAGAAAGGAAATGAGGTCTCCTCGCGATGGCCGGGGCGGTCATGCGAACTGGATCGGAGCAGTGTGTTGCTCTCCTGCACGTCGTTTTGCCTGTTTGTGCGGCGCACAACATTGATTGCGGCGGAGGGATTCGATCTCAGATTAGGTCTGGGGAGCGGTACGCCATTCGGCTCTGCGGAAGACGTAGACCTGGCGCTGAGGTTACTCGCCCAGGACGCCAGGGGCTGGTTCGAGAAAAGCATCTGGGCAGGACATCCAGCCAAGGATGCGTCGAACATGCCGCCGAGTCGCGCGCTGAGCTACGGAAGAGGTTTTGGGTACCTTCTGCGGAAACACAATTACGGAGCGGGTCAATGGCTGATCCATGTAACGCGCGCTCTGGCGGGAACCATGCGCGCGGCATTGTGGTTGCGCTGGGGCGAGACAAGGTTTCACTGGAACAGCTTCAAGGGGCGCGTAGAGGGGTATTTGTCCTTTCCCGATCCCGGAGCAGAGACTACTGAGCCAGCCGATTCGCCTACGACGGTCAGCACTCCCGAATAACCCATCGCACCAATCTGGCGTATCGTTGGGCTACAAGTCCGGGTGAGAAAGCGGCGACGCGTTCAAGGCCTTTGGCCGCAAGATCGCGCCGCAACGCTTCGTTGTTCAAAAGGCGGCAGATGGCGGCTTCGAGCTCCTGCGAGGAGTCGGGCGAGAAGAACTCAGCACAACCTGCTGCAACTTCGGGGAGCGAAGCCGACGAAGAGCAAACGACCGGAGTTCCACACGCCATGGATTCGGCGACCGGATAGCCAAACCCTTCTTCAAACGACGGCAGAATGGTGATGAGAGCTGCGGAGTAGAGCGCACGGAGACCTTCGTCGGTGACCCCGTGAAGGCAGTGAATATGCGGGCCTTCTAAAAGCGCGTGGAGTTTGCTGCCGGGCGAGACTCGCTCGGCGGAATCGGGAAGGACCAGAACCAGTGGAGGCATTCCCTTGCGCTTTGTGTGGAGGCTGCGGTACGCCTCGATCAGGGTCAGCAGATTCTTGTGCGGCGCCGTTGAGGTTACGGAGAGAAGATAAGGTCCGGCGATTCGGCAGAGTGTTTCAACGATCTCTGCGGCATGCGATCGTTCCAGAGGATGAAAGGCGGGATCGATCGCAGCCGGAATGACAGCGATTTTTTCGGGGTCCGCGTTCAGGCGCTCGATGAGTCTGCGCCGGGTGTAATCGGAGGGGACGACGATGCGAGTGGCGCGTGTGCAGGCAATTTTGAGCATGGGCAGCGCATACAAGCGGGCGCGCAGTGTCTGGCCGTATTCGGGGTAGACCAGATGCGTGAGGTCGTGTATGGTGACAACGCTGGGAGCTGTACGCAGGACGGGGAGATTGTAATGGGGAGCACAAAACACGGCCGCGTTGCGCGCGAGGCGCGGCAGGACGAGTTGCTCGGAGATTGAGTAAATACCGGATCCGAAGAGTATCACGCGGTCGCATAGGGGCGCGAGGCGTGCGGCGTCCTCGGGTTGCGCGATGCAAGTGAGGGTGAGCCCGTCGAGGTGTTTTCCCAGTTCACTGAGGAGGGTAAGGATATAGCGCCCGATGCCTGTGCGCAACCAGCGTGCATCGAAGACCACCTCTTTCATAGCAGGACTTCGAGCCTGGATACAGAGGGAGAAACCTGAAGAGCTTCGTCGACGAGGGACTGAAAACCGCGGCGAAAGGCCTGGACGCCAAAGCGGGAGGCGTGCTCGCGAATAATTGCGGTTTGGAAGCGATGCTCGTTCAACTCAAATCTCCGGATTGCCGATTCCGCCGCCGCTGCGGTCTGCTCGTAGAAGAATACGCCTGTGCAGGCGGTTCGATGTCCGGCGTTATCGAGGCTGACAACGCTTTCGAGGGCGCCGCCGCGGCCGAATGCGATGACCGGCCTTCCGCACGCCTGAGCTTCAACCAGCGCCATTCCGAAGTCCTCTTCCGCGGCATAGAGGAA
>JBAWFY010000142.1:0-6137 GCA_049592335.1 Occallatibacter sp. | reverse complement strand
CTTCTTTGCCGGGCGAGAGCCGGTAGTACTTGGGCGGAGGAACTTCGCGGAAGTCATCCTGCTCGATATAGAGTTCGCGCGAGAAGGGCACCTGGCGCGTTCCGGCCGATGGATCTTCGGGATTGTTGGCCACTTCGACGAATTCTTCTTTTTCCTCCGGGTAGTTATCGATGACCACTTTCAGCGGGCGCAGAACTGCCATGGCGCGCGCGGCGCGGCGGTTGAGGTCGTCACGCTGAAAGTGCTCCAGCATTTCGATGTCGGTCGTCCCGTTGGTGCGCGAAGCGCCGATGGAAGCGCAGAAGGCGCGCAGAGCTTCCGGCGTAAAGCCGCGGCGGCGAATGCCGCTGAGCGTGGGCATGCGCGGATCGTCCCACCCGGAGACGCGATGCTCCTGCACAAGCTGCAGAAGCTTGCGCTTGGAGAGCATGGTGTAGGTAAGGTTGAGGCGGTCGAACTCGAATTGCTGAGAGGGAAAGATGCCGAGCTGGGCAATGTACCACTTATAAAGCGGCTGGTGGTCGGCGAACTCGAGCGTGCACATCGAGTGCGTGACGCGTTCGATCGAATCCGACTGGCCGTGCGCGTAGTCATACATGGGATAGATGCACCAGGTGTCGCCGGTGCGGTGATGCGTGGCGTGCAGGATGCGGTACATGACCGGATCGCGCAGGTTGAGGTTGGGCGAGGCCATGTCGATCTTGGCTCTGAGGACGCGCGAGCCATCAGGGAATTCACCGTTCTTCATGCGCACGAAGAGGTCGAGGTTCTCTTCGGCGTTGCGGTTGCGATAGGGGCTATCTTTGCCGGGCTCCGTGAGCGTGCCACGGTACTTGCGGATTTCGTCGGCCGAAAGATCGTCGACGTAGACCTTGCCGGCTTTGATGAGTTGCAAAGCCCACTCGTAGAGCTGGCCGAAGTAGTCCGAGGCGTAGCAGAGGCGGTCCCACTCGAAGCCGAGCCAGCGCACGTCGGCCATGATGGATTCGACGTACTCCCGTTCTTCTTTCTCAGGATTGGTGTCGTCGAAACGGAGGTTGGTCTTTCCCCCAAACTCATCTGCCAGTCCAAAATCAAGACAAATGGCCTTGGCGTGGCCGATATGAAGGTAGCCGTTGGGCTCGGGTGGAAAGCGGGTTTGAATGACGGCGTCGCCGTAGGTTTTGTTCTGGACGTCGGCGGCGATCTGGTCGTAGAGGAAGTTATTCACGGTGCGGACTTCGGTGCTTGGTGCATTCGGGCTTTCGGGATTCGTGTCGGTCATGGGTCTTCAATTCCTGATCGTGCGGGGCGCAAAAATCGCGCGGCACAAAACAACATTATGAAGCAGCTTCAAGTTTCTTGATGGCCTGGGCGATGCGGGCGAGGCAGACATCGCGGCCCAGTACGACGAGAGTTTCAAAAAGGGGCGGGGCGTTCTTGCGGCCGCAGACGGCGACCCTTATTGGCTGAAACATTGGCCCGGCCTTGAGGCCGAGTTGAGTAGCGGCGCCACGCAGCGCCGCGTCCAGCGAATCGTGGTCGAAGCTCGTTGTGGCCAGGACTTCCTGCGCCTTCTCCAGCACGCGTTTGGCGAGAGCGGCATCGCCATCTTTCGGTGGGATCAGCTCGGCCGGGTCGTAGGGCGCTAGTTGATCGACGAAGAAGAAGTCGGCGGCGGGGACGGCTTCGCCGAGCAGCTTGATGCGCTCGCGGATGAGCGGCGTTACGGCGGCGATTTTTTCCGGCGTGGGATGGAAGCCTGCCTGCTCGAAAAACGGCGTAAGGCGGCGGCTCAGTTCATCCACGGGCAAAGCGCGGAGGTGCTCGGCGTTGAGCCACAGGGCTTTTTCATCGAATGGGAGATCTTCAGTGAAATTGACGACGGCGTTGGCGCGATTGACGCCTTCGAGCGTGAACAGATCGCGAATCTCTTCCACTGTCATGAACTCGCGATCGTTCTTTGGAGACCAGCCGAGCAGGCAGAGGAAGTTAACGAAGGCCTGCGGGAGAAAGCCGGCGTCGCGATAGGTGGTGACGCTGACGACGGGACCGTGTTTGCGTTTCGAGAGCTTGGTGCCGTCGGGGGCAACCAGCAGCGGCAGATGCGCAAACTGCGGCGCCGGAGCGCCGAGGGCTTCAAAGATAAGAAGGTGTTTGGAAGTGTTGGTCAGGTGATCCTGGCCGCGAATGATGTGGCTGATGCGGAGATCGGCGTCGTCGACGCAGGAGGCAAGATGGTAGGTCGGCATGCCGTCCCACAACCCCAAGGACGAAGACCTGTCCTTGGGGACCCCTGCCGACCGGAGGAGAGCGAAGTCTTCGACTTCGTCGGCGGGGCGGGATTGCGCTCCGTAGACGCCATCGACAAAGTGCAGAATGCGGCCTTCATTGCGTGGGACGCGATAGCGGAGTGCGAACGGTTCGCCTGCGGCGGCGCGGCGGTCGCTCTCTTCGCGCGACATCTCGCGCATCCCGGGATTGAAGAGCCATGCGCCCTGCGCGGAGGAGGACTGATTGTCGTCCCCTGCATGAGCAGGGGTGAAGTCGCGATAGGCGAGATTTTTTTCGAAAATCTTCTCCGCGGCGGCACGGTGGAGGGCGAGGCGCTCGGATTGCTTGTACTCCTCGTCCCAATCGAGGCCCAGCCAGCGAAGGCCTTCGAAGATGGACTGCACGCTGGCTTCGGTGTTGCGCTCGACGTCGGTGTCGTCGAGGCGCAGCACCATGGTTCCGTGATTGTGGCGGGCATAGAGCCAGTTGAAGATGAAGGTGCGCGCGCTGCCCACGTGAAGAAAACCGGTGGGCGAGGGCGCAAAACGGACGCGCGGAGGCGCGGAAAGGGCGGAATCTGAATCGGGCATCGTGACGTTGCTTTCCTTCACGATGCTATCGCATTGCAGTTGAGGCCCAACTCAGAATTGCGGCGAGCCGGCAGAATTTGGCCCGTCCGCAGGCTTCCATGGAGCGAAGGCCAGGAAATAAACCAACACCAGCGAACCAATGCAAAAAGGGATGAGATTCAGCAGACAGAGAAAGGGGGAGAATCCGGCTTTCTTGCAAATGAACCAGAATGGAATGACCCCGAGGACCACCGTTGGAAACACAAAAACGCCGCTCAATAACAGCAGATGCGAAGGTTGCAGCAAATCACCCATAGATCACCTCGAATGCCCGCGCGGCCGCATGACGTCATTGCTCGAGCGCGTCGCGCGTCTTCGCAACGACGAGGGGCGCCGTTCCGGGTGAATCGAGCATATCAGGCCAGGGGCGGCGGGGGCGGGTAGGGCGGCGGCGCAGGCGGCGGGTAGGGCGCGAGCTGCGACACCGGAACCACATTCCACTCGGCAAAGGCCAGGATATAGATGAAGATCAAACCGGTGATCGGAAACAGGCAAAGCAGCGACAGCCAGGGCGACATGCCAGCCTTCTTGGCAATGAACCACGTGGGAATGATGAACACCACTGCCAGAAACAAATAGAAGATCAGGTAAATGGCGGCGAAGGCCGCAACAATATTCTGGAGTTCCTGCTGGTTTTGCATAGGCGGCTCCTCGGGTGAAATCGAGATGGTGCAACAGTAAGGCCAGACTGGTGCAATCCGCAATAGAAAACTTCGGGGTTGCCGCCGGCTCCCGACTTGAACCGGCGGATGGCGCACCCGGACGATCCAATCTGCGCTACCAGGTTCCGCACATCTAACTGCGCGACGTGATTCCCGTTTCCTGCCTTTAGGTGATGTCCTCAGTGTCGTAGACCGGGTCGATGGTGCGCTTTTTGGGCACGCCATGGACGGAGGCGAGGAGATCGTCGACGACGTCTTCAAGCTGACGCTGGCTTTCGATGACGGCTTCCATGCTCTTGAGCTCTTCGGGCTCGGGGACGAGCTCGACGAGAACGACGGCATGGCACTGGGCCGTATGGTCGAGGTTCAGGCCTTCGGGGGTCTTGGCTTTGATGCTTACCTGGTCAACTTCGACGCCGAGCAGATCGGCGACGCGGGCGCAGATATCGGCGGCGATGGGCGAAATTTTGGGCGCGGCGAGGATCAGCGTGGTGTCCACGTTGATGACGCGGTAGCCCGCGTGCTGCAGTTCCTCGAGCGCGAGATTGAGGAAGATGGCGGAGTCGGCGTTTTTCCAGCGGGGATCGCCGGGGGGGAAGAAGCTGCCGATATCGCCGGCGGCCACCGAGCCGAGCAGTGCGTCGGTGATGGCGTGCAGCAGCACGTCGCCGTCAGAGTGGCCAGCCAGGCCTTCCGGGTGCTCGATCGTCAGGCCGCCGATGCGCAGCGGCACCCCGGCCTTGAACTCGTGCGAGTCATAGCCAAAACCGATGCGTATGTTGGATTTTCCCATGGTCCTTAAGCTAACGCCGCTGCTTCAAATAGTACTCGGCCAGTTCCAGGTCCCCCGGCTGCGTAATCTTCAGATTAACCTGAGAGCCGTGCACCACGGCTACTGGAACTCCCGCGCGCTCGAGCAGCGAGGCCTCGTCGGTGCCTAGAAAGCCGTCGGCATCGGCGTCGGCAAAGGCATGTTGGAGCAGGCGAAAGCGCGCGCCCTGCGGGGTCTGGGCAAGCACCACGTACTCGCGGGGGATGGTTGCGGTGATCAGCGCGCCATGCGCGGTGCGCTCCACCTGCTTGATGGTGTCGACGGCGGGCATACCGACGATGGCGGCGCCGTATTCGGCCACCGCGTCGATGGTGCGCTCGATTGTGGCTGCGTCGATGAGCGGGCGCACGGCGTCGTGAACCAGAACAATGTCGTCGGGCTGGGCGGGCAGGGCGCGGAGCGCGTTGGCTACCGATTCCTGGCGCTTCTCGCCGCCTTCAACCACATGCACGCGGCCGGCAAAACCGTACTCGGCGACCTGCGCCTCGGCGCGTTCGGTTTCGATTTTGCGCACGGCCACGTAGATTCCCGTGATGCGCGGCGCAGCGGCAAAGGCGCGCAGCGAATGAATCAGGATGGGCACGCCGTCGAGAGCGAGAAACTGTTTGGGTTGGGGACCCGCCATCCGGGTACCCAGCCCGGCTGCGGGAAGGATGACAAAGACCTGCATAGAGAAAGGAGTATAGCACCGGGCGGGCGCGTGGCCGGCGGGCCGGAATTCAATTCGTTCGGCCGTCGGCCAGAAGGATCAATGGCACACTACGCCTACATCACGATCGATGCGGATATACGGTCGTCGTAAAGTCAGGCGTCGGGGAGGTTGTGCCACCCGCCGCTGGAACGATTGAAGAGTCTGCGACCCTGCAGCGCCGCGCACGCCGCAGCGGCATAGATGGCCACTGCGACGGCACGCAGCCGCTTTCTCGAGTTCTCGCGTTCAGAACTTCTTCCCTGGTTTGGCATTTCTTTAAGCGTTCTATGTAAACGTTCCGCGTTCTATATGAGGGGTTAGATGCGGATTATCTGCTCCGCGCGGGAAAAGTGTGAGACGCAGGCGATGACAAGCGACCGCGGGAAGATCGCGGAACCGAAAGTCTGGCGGATGGCGGCGACCGCGCTATCATCCTCTCGTGCCCTCTCCAATCAAGTCGAAGGCAAAGGCCAATATCGAGCAGGGGCTGCCGCTCGGTACCGCTCTGCTCAAACCCGGAATGAAGCTGGCGGTTGCGCTTTCTGGTGGCGCGGATTCGGTGGCGCTGTTGCGGGCATTGGCGGCGCGGCGCGAGGAGCTCGGCTTGGTGCTTCATGCCGCGCACCTGCACCACGGGCTGCGCGGCGCGGAGGCTGACGGGGATCTCGCATTCTGCCGTGAATTGGCGGCAAAGCTCGGCATTCCATTTCACGAGGCATGCGTGGATGTCGCTCAGGAAGCGTTGGCCGATGCGAAATCGGGCAAGGCGGCGGAGACGATCGAAGAGGCTGCCCGGCGCTTGCGCTATGCGTGGTTCCGCGAACTCTTGTCCAAAGGTCTGCTCCACTCCGTGGCGCCCCACGCCGTGGTGCTCGATGCAGTGGCGACGGCGCATACGCTCGACGATCAGGCGGAGACGGTTCTGGCTAAGTTTCTGCGCGGGGCGTGGACGGAGGGTCTGGCGGGGATCAGCCCGAAGCTTGGGTACGCTGAGGGCTGTATTATTCGGCCGCTGCTCGGCACGACGCGGGCGGAGATTGAGGCTTATCTGCGCTCGTTGGGCCAGGATT
>JBAWFY010000141.1:0-4812 GCA_049592335.1 Occallatibacter sp. | reverse complement strand
GCCTCATCCACCGCGTCGGATTTATATCGCTGTTCCATCCACCATGGGAAAAAATGCCGCACCGTGCCCGTCTCGCCAGCCTTGCGCCATTCTTCGTAGAAGCACCCACCCACGCCCTGCGGTGTCGACTCCAGAATCAGTTCGGCATTCGGCGCCATCGCAGCGCGCAGGCCCGCCAGAATCTCCGCCGCATCACCGGGCCATCGCGCCAGCTCGCTGCAATGCAGATTCTGCACCGTCAGTCCGCGCCCCGCATTCCGGTCCGCCGCGCTCACCACGCGATACTCCGAGTCCATCTTTGGAAACACAATCTGCCGCACATTCGAGCGCCCCGTTTTGAGTGGCCCATCGCGCAGCCCATCCGGCAACCAATCCACAAACCGGTGCACCATGCGGAAAATTTCTTCGGCGGCTTCCTGTGTGTGCGCTACTTCCAGCGTCAGCGTGCCCGGCTGCGTAATCGTCTTCAGAAAAAACCGCGCCGCCACCCAGGTTGTCAGCCCCATCTGCCGCGCCTTCAGCACAATATTGCGTTGCCCGCGCTGCTTCTCGAAGGCGCGCTGCACTTGATTCGCTTTCAGTTTCCCCGGCCTCCCCTCGCGCGTCCTCACCACCAGCAGTTGCTCCGCCAGCACCATGCCCAGCGTGCGCCCCTGCGGGCTCTTCGAACAGTGGTCCAGCGCCTTCCCAAGCGCTATCAGGCCGCTTCGATCCAGTTCGGCCGGCGACAACTGTTTCAGCCGCAGCAACCACGCGTCAGCCTTCTGCCCGCAATTCTCCTGTTCTCCCACGCAACCCCCGCCCAAACTCCGCTAACGCATTCGCCCTGCTGTCTCTGCCTCAGTTCCCGCCGCACCAATACTTCACCGTGTACGCCGTCGATGCCGTCAACGCCGTATTCGCAGTGATTGTCACCGCCGTCGTGCTCTCCGTCCATGTGTTTGTCGTAATCACCGCGCTCGCGCTCTCGGTCGTCACCATGCAGTTGGCATAGTTCGTATGGCTGCTTGGGAACGTCAGCGTCGCCAGGGTGCCGGTTATGGGGCTGGTTCCGGTCGTCAGCGTTACACTTCCGGTCACGCCGTCGCACATGTGGCTTGCCGTGCACGCAATCGAGGGACTGGTCCCCGCTGCCGCGCCGGCCGTCAATGTCATCGTGTTGGTGCCGCTGCCCATGAAGAATTTGCCTGATACGAAGCCCGACGCCGTAGTGTTGCCGCTGCCCGTCACGGCCAGCACCGTCGCAGGGCTCGCCGCGCCGTTTTCGACCAGCAATCCGCTGGTGCCGCTCGACGCCGCGCAATTCAGGCAAACGGCATAGGCTCCGTTGCCCGCATTGATGTTGGTGTTTCCGCCGCCCTGGTAGATCGTCACGCGGTCCAGGCTGTTCTTGGCATCCTTGATGTGGTACGTGTAGCTCGTATCCACAATGTCCTGCCATTCCGCCGTCGCGCTGTAGTTCTGCCACTGCAGCTCTTCCTGCGCTGCGGCTCCGCTGCCCGCCTGAATCTCCACAATGTTTGTGGCTGCGGTCGCGTTGTTGAACAGGTTCGTGCTGCCTCCGAAGGTGGAGGAGCCAGTGGTGGTCAGGCTTGGCGCATTCGCGTTGCCCAGTTGACCTTCAAGTTGCCAATAAGTGCCGTCGAACGTCGCGCTGATCCAGTGCCCTGCCAGCACATCGTTTGCCGCCAGCGTGCTGCTGTTTCCCCACTTCTTGATCGTCGCCGCCGCGGCTCCGTTCACCGCCAGCGTGGCCGATCCCGTATTCGCTGCATTGAATTCGATCGAGATCGTGTCGCCTGCCGCCGGCGTAAAGCTCGGCGACGTCGTGCACGTGTAGGCATTGCCGCTGTTGGTCGTCGCGCAAGAGCGCGGAACAGACTCATTGTGCGCTGTTGCCGCCGCGGGCTGGCTGCTGGCATTGGTGGCCAGCAGATTCGCTGACGCCGGTACGGAGCCGCCGTTGATTTTGCCCACCGCCGTCGCACTTTGCGTTCCCGTGACGTCCCCGCTCAAATTGCCAGTGAAATTCGCCGCGCTTGTGGCAGGCAGTCCCGTCGATGCCTGGCCCCACATCACTGCTGGCACTGCCAGAATCCAGATTCCCAACCAACGCTTCATCTTTCTTCTCCTTGCTTTTCCTCTCGCCCTGTGCGCAGCGCATCCGCACACAAAAAAGCGGCGCAATTAAATCCATTGCGCCGCCCGCCTCTTCTCAATTCTTCTTAGGCAGCTCCGCAGTCCCTAGTCCCTGCGTCCCTGCCTTTTTACTGCGGCACGTTCGACGTACCGGCATCTCCATGCCAATCGCTGAAGCCGCCGATGTACGTGCCCGTCTGCTCCGAACACGTGTTCGCCGCCGTTCCCACGGTTACGCCGCCCTTCCAGTTCGAAGGCCACGTCCATATGTACGGTCCGCCGCTCGCCGGCTGGCAAACAAAGATGGTCACCTTGCCGCCGCCTGCTCCCGATGCGATCGTCGCCGTCACGTTCCCGCTCAGCACATACGTCGCCTCTGCGCGGTCGGCCGAAGGCAATGCGATGGCTCCGCTCGCTGCGGCGTTGTAAATTTCACTGGGAGCATTCAAAGCCACACCATTCACCTGGTAGGCGCCCGCGGAAACTGTTTCTCCGGTCGCTGCCGTGCCTGCGCCCGTACTCGCCGGCACCGCGCCCCTGTACTGGTTGTCGCGCGCAAACGCCACCTCATCCGGCGTCACTCCGGTATAAGCCGGATTGTTGGGCCCGGGAATAAAGGCCCAGCGGCAATTGGAAAACTGGTTGCCGTAGCCCGCCGAGGCGGTGCCGTTGTTGCCGTTTCCGGAGCTGAGCTCGAAATTGATGGTGTGAGAGGCGGACTCGCCCGTGGCAATCGTGGCCACCGCAATCAGCGGATACCAGGTGTCGTGAGCAATCTTGGTTCCGAACCCCACCGACGGTGTCGTATAGCTCGTGCCTCCGTACGCATTCGGGGTAAAGGCGTCCGTCCCTCCGGTATAGAGCATGAAGGCGTCCAGGTTTTGCAAGCCGATCGGAAAGCCGAAGTTCGCGCCCGGCCGAACGTAGCAGCCGTAGATAAACTGGTCTCCCGAATAGGTGCTTCCCGTCCACGTTCCGATCCAGATCGGGGCGCCGGGTCCATCCAACTCGGCGCACTGCATCTTCGAACTCGCCTGCGGACCGTCGGGGCACGTGACGTTCGTTGTCACCACAGTGCAGGTGTTACCGCTTCCGCAGCCGTTCGGATAAGCTGTGGTGGCCCAGCTCGACGGGCTGTTGTTGATGGCCAGCGATCCGAAAGGCAGAATCTGCGGCCCGAATCCTGCGCCGCTGCCGCGCACCGCACCCTGCAATTCTCTTCCGTCGTTCATCGGAGCGCTTGCCGAGGACACGGAGGCCTGCGCCATTATCGGCGGATTGGTTCCGTAAGGAATGCGATCGATGCTCACCGCGTCGTTGAAATAGGGATTCGTATAGCTCGCAGTCAGCGCAGTTCCCAGACTGTCGAGTCTGTAACACCCCTGCGACGGCGACTCCAGATTCGTGTAAGCAAGGTAGTACACGGTCGTCCCCGTCACGTTATCCTGCAGCGCATTGTCGTGCAGCCACAGGCATGAAGTCGCGCCGATCGCGGTGCGGTTATCCACCACCACCGCAGCGCTCGGAGCCTGCTCAAAGAGCATGTCCTTAATCTCGTACGGCATCGCGGTGATGCTGTTCACTCCGCCGCCGTCGATCTTGATGCCGCCGCCGATAAACGAGCCGCCGGCGATCGTCGATGCGGCGCAGCCTGTATTGGTGCCGCTGCCGCCGCCGGTGTTGATCCCGCCCGATTCCGAATCGCAGCGCAGACCGTAGGGGTACGAAGGCTGCGAGCATCCGCCGGCCATGCACGCGCCAGGAATGATGCTGCTCGGCGAGTAGTTCAACTGCCCGATCGTTTCCACCCAGGAAGCCGTTTGCTCCATGCCTCCGGCAGCGAGAAAACCTACAGGGTTCATGCCCACGTTGTAGAGATCGAGATTCGATTCCTGCTCGCCCCAGTAGCTCATGCCGAAGCTGCCGGAGATATTGATGTCGTGGAACGTATGTCCGCCGTCCTCGGCAAGTCCCGGCGATACCGCTACCGCTCCCCAAACGTCCAACGCCGAGTGCGCGTGCAATGGGTAGATGGTGAATTGTCCTGTGCTGCAACCGGGAATGCCGCCCGGCTCCGACGGCATGCTGGTTCCATTCGAACAGAACAACCGCACCGATTCGTACTTGTCTTCGTCGAACGAGGTGATCGAGCAGCCGGTGGCAGTGGTGGAGCTGGTTGCCGTGCTTTGCGAATACAGCACCTGCTCCCCGCCCGCCGCCGAATAATTCACGCTGGAGATCGCGCCGTTCGTGATATTGAGCGTCGCGTCGGAGCAACCGGTCACCGTCATGGTCTCGAGCGGCACATACCGCACTTGCGTGGGCAGTGTAAGCGTGACGATGCGATAACTTCCTTGCGAAACAGCCGTGGCGCTCACGCCCGTAGCCGTGGTTGTTCCGGCAATCGTGATCGCAGTGCCCGCAGGCATGCTGGTGATCGCGCCGCTCGTGAAAGTCGGCGTAACCGCAATCGGCTGCCCAGGCGTGGTCACTGCTGTGCCGAGTGTGCCGTAGATCGCCGGCGCAATCACCAGCGCCGGTGTCCCCGTCTGGAATTGCAATGCGCCGCCGGGAGGCCCGATGCCGAACCAGTTCTGATAACCATTCGTCACCAGCGGCGACCCAAGCGTGAGGTAGCCCGCTAGCTCAAACCGGAACGGCCCTCCGTACGGG
>JBAWFY010000140.1:0-1862 GCA_049592335.1 Occallatibacter sp. | reverse complement strand
GGGCGGGAGTAACTCAGTGGTAGAGTCACAGCCTTCCAAGCTGTTGGTCGCGGGTTCGATCCCCGTCTCCCGCTCCAAGTACAGCTTCTAGCTGCGGTAGTGGTGAAGCGGACGACAGGCAAGCGAGGCCGGAATTCTCCAACGAGACTGGCGCTGGTAAAAATTGAGCTAAAAGCTGGTAGCTAGAGGCTAGGAGCTATTTTCAGGATGTTCGAGCAGGCAGAGATCGCGGTTCAGGATGTGCAGGGGTTTGCGCAGTTGCACGCGCTGATCGACGCCCGGTTCGATGCACGCGACGTGGAAGTTTTTCTGAATCGCGTGAGGAAGTCGAAGCTGCGCGTCCGGGATTATGAAGGCATTCTGGGGCGCGGGCTGCTGGGCAAGGAAGCGATTGCGCTTTACCAGGCGCTGCCGGTGAGCGACCAGGGCTTGACGCGCGAACGGTATCTGCGGTTGGTGGAAGCGGTGCCGCTGGAGTTGCGGCAAAGGTATTTGAAGGTGTACGCGTACTACTGAGTAAGACAGTTGTCAGTGGTCAGTGATCAGTGGTCAGTTGGATGGTGCTGGAAGAAGTTGATACGGCTGACCCGAGCGAGAAAGAACTGATGACTGACAACTGATCACTGAACACTGGTTTTTGGGGCTGGAGCCGGAACGCCGGCGCCCCATGGTGAAACAAGCAGTAAAGCGATGAAAGGGATTTAGGACTTTTATGGCGAAGGAAAAGTTTGATCGCAGCAAGCCGCACGTCAATGTAGGGACGATTGGTCATATCGATCACGGCAAGACGACGCTGACGGCGGCGATTACGAAGGTGTTGCAGAAGCACAACCCGAAGAACCAGTTCCGCTCGTTCGACTCGATTGACAACGCGCCGGAAGAGCGGGAGCGCGGCATCACGATTGCGACGGCGCACGTGGAGTACGAGACGGCCAACCGTCACTACGCGCACGTGGATTGCCCGGGCCACGCCGACTACATCAAGAACATGATCACGGGCGCGGCGCAGATGGACGGCGCGATTCTGGTGGTGGCGGCGACGGATGGACCGATGCCGCAGACCAAGGAGCATGTGCTGCTGGCGCGCCAGGTGGGCGTGCCCTCGGTGCTGGTGTTTCTGAACAAGTGCGATGCCGTCGAGGACGAGGAGCTGATCGAGCTGGTGGAGCTGGAAGTGCGCGAGCTGCTGGGCAAGTACCAGTTCCCGGAAGACGCGCCGGTGATTCGCGGCTCGGCTCTGGGCGCGCTGAACGGCGAGCCCAAGTGGGAAGCCAAGATCGACGAGCTGATGGCGGCGGTGGACAGTTATGTACCGCGTCCGGATCGCGCGGTGGACCAGCCGTTCCTGATGCCGATTGAAGATATCTTTTCGATCTCGGGCCGCGGCACTGTGGTGACGGGCAGGATCGAGCGCGGCAAGGTGAAGGTGGGCGAGAACGTGGAGATCGTCGGCTTCCGCGAGACGCGGACGACGGTGTGCACGGGCGTGGAGATGTTCAAGAAGCAGTTGGACGAGGGCATGGCCGGAGACAACGCCGGAATCCTGCTGCGCGGCACGCCGAAGGAAGACGTGGAGCGGGGCATGGTGCTGGCCAAGCCGGGATCGATTACGCCGCACACCACGTTCAAGAGCTCGGTGTACGTGCTGAGCAAGGAAGAGGGCGGTCGTCATACACCGTTCTTCAAGGGCTACCGGCCGCAGTTCTACTTCCGCACGACGGACGTGACGGGAGTGGCGGAGTTGCCGGCGGGCGTGGAGATGGTGATGCCGGGCGACAACGTGGAGCTGACGGTTGAGCTGATTACGCCGGTGGCGATGGAGAAGGGCTTGCGCTTTGCCATCCGCGAAGGCGGACGCACGG
>JBAWFY010000139.1:0-2955 GCA_049592335.1 Occallatibacter sp. | reverse complement strand
CTTATCAAGCAGCACAGCATCTGGTATCCGGTGAACCTGCTTGGCGGTGCGGGCGTAGCAGTGTGGACTCACTCCACTCCCGCTCAGATAGCAACCTTTCACTGGACGTGGTTGCTGATCGCCATCTTGATTCATTCCGTCACGTGTGTGCTCGTAGGTTTGCTCTACGGTGCCATGCTGCCCATGCTGCCTCGGCACCCCGTGGTGCTGGGCGGCATTCTTGCGCCCGTGCTGTGGACTGGCATTCTGCATTCCTTCATGGGCGTGATTAATCCCACACTCGCCGACCATATCGATTGGGGATGGTTCCTAGTTTCGCAAGTCGTATACGGGGTGACTGCGGGAATCGTTGTCTCGCGCCAGGAGCGAATTCCTACCAGCCAGTCCCTGCCTTTTATCGAGCGGCTGGGTATTGAAGCGCCGGGGCTGATGGATTCTCGGCCAGATGCGGGACCTTCACCTCATGGACGAGAAACTGCCCACGGGGACCCCGATTCGCCGCGGGACAAGGAGGAGCGCTGATGCGCCTTATGGTTCTGGCGCTCATGGTTTGCTGGACCGCGCTGCTGAGCGGCTGCAGGCACGCGCCGGGCGATCCACCCAATCCGGTTTTGCGGCCCGACGAGGTAAGCGATTTCGCGACGCTTTATAAACAAAACTGTGCCGCGTGCCATGGAGCGAACGGGCAGAATGGGCCTGCGATCGATCTCGCGAATCCCGAGTACCAGGCGCTCGTCGACGATACTACCTTGCGCAAATGGATCTCGGGCGGAATGCCGGGCACAGAAATGGCGGCGTTTGCGCAATCGGCCGGAGGCATGCTGACTGATGCACAAGTGAATGCGCTGATCACAGGCATGCGCAAACAGTGGTTGCGGCCGAATGCTTATGGCAATGCGACGCCTCCGGCTTATGCGCAATCTCAGGTTGGCGATCCCAATCGGGGACAGCAAAGCTATCAGGCGCGTTGCGCGGCTTGTCACGATTCATCAAAACAACAGATCACAAGCCCGAGTTATCTGTCTCTCGTCGGGGACCAGGCTTTGCGCAGCATGATGATTGCCGGCCGGCCCGACATCGGTCAGCCAGACTGGCAGCATGACGGTCCGGGCGGCAGGGCGGCCGCGCCGCTTTCGACACAGGAAGTGGACGACATTGTGACGTATTTGGGAAGCCTGCGGAACGTGGCATCAGGACAGGCCGCATCATCCGTGCAGGGCGGGAGGTAACGGACATGAGTTACATAGAACAAGCATCCGGCAAGCTAGCCGAGCAAATTGTGAGCGCGAGCGGCGCCGTCGCGGCCGACAGTCACGGAGATGCCCGCACCGTTTCGCGCCGCTGGCTGTTATTCAATGCCGGCATTGCGCTCAACGGGATTGTCGGCCTGGTGCTGGCCGTTCCCGTCGTTCGCTATCTGTTGGCGCCGTGGAAGAAAGACTCAAGTTACGACTCCTGGGTATCGCTTGGGGCCACCGACGCGTTTCCCGTCGGCGATACCCGACTCGCGTTCTACAAGAATCCATCCAGCAACCCTTGGGACGGACAGACGGATAACGTCGCCTGTTACGTGCGGCGAGAGAGCAGCGATCAGTTCCGCGTCTTCGCCGTCAACTGCGCGCATCTTGGCTGCCCAGTGCGCTGGTTTCCTCAATCGCAGCTCTTTATGTGCCCTTGCCACGGCGGGGTGTATTATGCCGATGGCTCGCGCGCCTCCGGCCCACCTGAGCGCGGGCTCTTCACATACAGCTGGAAAATTGCCTCCGGCCAACTGCAAATCGACGCTGGCCAAATGCCAACGCTCTCCAATACTGCCAAGCTCGTGAAAATTTCCATAGGCCAGGGAGACTGCTCATGCAGCGGATAAAGCAGACCGCAATCCGTATCTACGGCTGGCTTGAGCTGCGCTTGCAACTCGAAGGGCCGGTCAAAGACGCGGCGCTGCACTCAGTTCCGCGAAACACCGCAAGCTGGTGGTACGTCTTTGGCAGCGCGGCATTCACTCTGCTGTTTCTGCAAATCTTTACCGGTATTCTGTTGGCGTTGGTTTATGTTCCCTCAGCAGGAGAAGCCTGGAACAGCCTAAACATTCTGAATCACCAGATTCCGCTGGGATGGTTTCTGCGCGCAATGCACGGTTGGGGATCGAACTTCATGGTCGCCATCGTCCTCATTCACATGGCACAGGTGTTTCTCTTTGGCGCGTATAAATTCCCCCGCGAGCTCACGTGGATCGTGGGTGTCTTTCTGCTGCTCATGACGTTGGGGATGGCCTTCACGGGTCAAGTATTGCGCTTCGATCAGGATGCCTATTGGGGCCTCGGCATCGGAGCATCGATCATGAGCCGCGTGCCATACATCGGCGGCGGACTTGTTCATCTGCTTCTCGGCGGGCCTATCATTTCCGGCCCCACGCTTTCGCGCTTTTTTACACTGCACGTTTTTGTCATTCCGGGAACGCTGCTGCTGTTGGTGTTCCTGCACGTGTGGATGGTGCTCAAACTGGGTATCAACGAGTGGCCGATGCCGGGCCGGCTTGTTCAACGCTCCACCTACATCCAGGAATACCACCAGCTGGCCCATGAAGATGGAATTCCGTTTGTGCCCGGCGCGTTTTGGAAGGATCTCATTTTCTCCGGCGCAGTGCTCGCCGCAGTCGCGGTATGCGCTTTTGTTTTCGGGCCGTTCGGACCAAGTGGACAGCCCGATCCCTCTATCATCCAGACTGTTCCCAAACCGGACTTCTTCTTTCTATGGATCTACACGGTTCTTTCGTATCTGCCGCCCGCGATGGAGACACCGTTTATTCTCATCGTTCCCTTGCTTGGCATTGCCTTTCTGCTCGCATTGCCGTTCTGGGCCGCTGAAGGAGAAAAAAGCTGGCATCGCCGTCCTGTAGCTTTGCTCGCTGTCTCCACGATCGCAGTTTGCTGGGGCGTTCTGACACACCTGGGA
>JBAWFY010000138.1:0-5029 GCA_049592335.1 Occallatibacter sp. | reverse complement strand
GCGGTAGTCGCCGTGAATGGGGATGAAGAACTTTGGCCGCACCAGATTGATCAGGAGCCGCATCTCTTCCTGGCTGCCGTGCCCCGAGACGTGAATGAGCCCGTGCTGGCCGTCATCGTAGATCACGTTGGCTTCGCGGCGGCTCAGGTGATCGATAACGCGAAAAATGCCCTTCTCGTTACCGGGGATGATGCGCGAGCTGAGCACCACCGTGTCGCCCGGCTCAATGCGCGCGTGCTTGTGGCTGTCCACGGCGGCGCGGCTCAGCGCGCTCAACGGCTCGCCTTGCGTGCCGCTGATCAGCACCATCATCTGCTCGGGCGGAAAGTCACGAATCTGCCCCGGATTCACAATCAGCCCCGGCGGAACGTCGATGTAGCCCAGATCCTGCGCGATCTCCGTGCTGTTCACCATCGAGCGGCCCACCACGGCCACTTTGCGCCCGTGCTTGCGCGCCAGCTCCATGGCAATGCGAATGCGGTAGATCGACGAGGAGAAGCAGGTTAAGAAAAGCTTCTTCCTGGTTTGCGTGAAGATTTCGTCCAGACGAGGAATGACGGAACGTTCGCTGGGCGTGTAGCCGGGCCGCTCCACATTGGTCGAGTCCTGCAGGAGAGCCAGCACGCCCCTCTTGCCGTACTCGGCAAAGGTGTGCAGGTCGAAGGCCTTTTCATCCAGCGGGGAAAGATCGATCTTGAAGTCGCCCGTATGAATGATCACGCCGACCGGCGTCTCAATGGCCAGCGCCACGCAATCCACCAGCGAGTGGGTCACGCGAATCGGCTCGATGGTAAACGGCCCCAGCGTGAACTTGCGCCTGGGCTCGATTTCGATCAGCTCGGTCTCGTCGAGCAACTCGTGCTCTTCAAGCTTGTCTTCCACGTAGGCCAGCGTGAACTCAGTGGCGTAGACGGGAACCTTCAGCTCGCTCAGAATCCACGGCAGACCGCCGATATGGTCCTCGTGACCGTGCGTCAGCACGATGCCGCGTACGTGCTTTTTGTTCTCGATCAGGTACGTGATGTCGGGGACAACAATATCGACACCCAGCAGCTCCGATTCGGGGAACATCAGGCCCGCGTCGATAACAATAATGTCGTCTTCCCACCGGACGGCCAGGCAGTTCATGCCGAACTCGCCGAGTCCGCCCAGAGGAATAATTTGCAGCTTTTTTGAATTCATCGGTCAACTTCGATGCTATCACCGAGGCCTTTGTATATCGGGAGAATAGCGCCGGTCACTTGGCCGCCGTATGCTCCCGCCGATGGATAAGAAAAAGCCATCCAGGGCCTGCCCCCTGTGCTACGATCCCTGCAAGCGTTCACGGACTCGAACTTTCGCGCCGAATTCTCCGCGGAAATCCCCCCTCCCGCGCACGGGTTCGGCGAACAGCGACTCCCAATCGGCAACCTGGAGCGTACTTCGGGATTGGACCCGACGAGAAGTGATATGGACAACCAATTAAGACCTCTGAACCTTGGCGAGATTCTGGACCGCACAGCCGACCTTTACCGGACCCGCTTTCTGTTCTTCACGGGTATCTCGGCGATCTTTTCCGCTGCAATGCTGGCTGTACAGTTGATTCACCTCGGATCGATTCACCTGCTGGGCTACCCTCAGATTCCAGCGCGTCTCCAGTGGGCATATCTCGGATCGCTCGGCGCAAGCTGGTTGCTGATCTCGCTCATGGCGGGACTTTCGATCGCCGCCTTCAACCGGGCCGTGGCATGGATCTACCTGGGAAAGCCGGCCACAGTCTCCGCGGCCGTCAACAGCATCTTTGCAAGGATCGGGCGCTATCTCTGGCTGATGACAATCGCCACGTTTCGCGCATGGCTTCCAGTAGTAGCGGTCTACATTCTGATGTTCGGCATCATCTTCGCTTCCGGCTTCGGCGGGGAGGCGCTGGGGACGGCCAATCAAAACACGACCATGGGCCCTGGCGCGATGGCCGGACTCGTCGGGGGTGTCCTGCTTATATTCGTGCTTCTCATTCCGGCATTCGTTTACGGAGTCTTCATGTGGCTGCGCTATTCGCTCGCCATGCCGGCCTGCGTTGTTGAGGAGTTGCCGGCGGGAAAGTCGATCCGTCGCAGCATCGATCTGAGCGAAGGCTCGCGGGGGCGCATTTTTGTGCTCTGGCTGCTGGTCTTCGCGGTGCGCGTCATCCTTGGCATTGTCATTTCATTTCCCGCGATCATGCTCGCCGTAAAACATCCCGGTCATCCCTTGCCCATCGCGTGGCTGGTTTATCAGCAATGCGGCGTATTTGTGATGGACACGCTGATCGGCCCCATCTACTCGATCGGGCTCACGCTGTTCTACTACGACCAGCGGATTCGCAAAGAAGGCTTCGATATCGAGTGGATGATGCAGGCCGCGGGACTCTTGCCTCAACAGGCCGGAAACGAGCCTGCCGGAAGCGCCATGTAATCGTGCCATCGCGACTGGCTGCTTCGTAAAGGATTTAAGCTACCCTGAGAGAGCGATGAGTTCGTTGCGAACCGAGCCTTGGGAAAAGAGGGTTGGATTGCCGGTGAGGTACGCGGCGGCAGCCTTGCTCGTGCTCGCAGCCATGTCCTTCGTGTACGCACAGGAGGCCCCTCCCAGCTCAGGATTTCGCGATGTGACTCTCGCCGAGTATCGCCAGCACCTTGAGCAACTGGACGGCGTGGTCGCAGATTGCGCGGCGCAGCTCCAGCTCAAAACTCCTCCGCCCGCCGGCCAGGACGCATGCGACCCCGACCGCGTGGGTGCGGATGACCGTGTTGAGGGAGTGGCCGGGGCGGCATCGCAAGCCCGCGAGGTTCGCTACGACTGGCTGCGCTCGGCTCTGAGTCGCGCAGGAAAGAAAGCCGGCCGGGCAACACCCTTCGTTTTGGGAGCGCACGCGCGCGCCGCAAGCGATCTTCCTGACGCGACCGCGTTGCTCAATGACGCACACCAGCGGCTGCGCATCGACGAGCAGCAAATCGACGGCCCACCTCAAGAAAATCCGGCCTACATGCAACAGCGGAAATCGCTCAACGCGATTCTTGCGCAGCGCGAGTACAAGGGCGCGACCGAGGTTCCGGTCAAGAATCGTCTGCAGGAATGGTTTGGCAACCTGCTCGACAGGATTCTGATGCGTCTTGCGGCCGTTGGAGCGCAGGCACCGTGGATCGGAACATTGCTGGAGCTGTTGTTGCTTGCCGCCGCATTGACGACCCTGCTCTGGCTGCTGGTGCGCCTGGAGCGCAACGCGCGCATCCGCCTGGTTCCCGACGTCCAGACCGCCCCGGGAGCGCCCTCGGCGCGCGAATGGCAGCAGTGGCTGAAAGACGCGCAGACCGCCGCATCGGCAGGCGCATGGCGCGAGGCAATTCATTCGGTTTACTGGGCGTCGATCTCGAAGCTCGAAGCGAGCCGGCTGTGGCCGGCCGATCGCGCGCGCACTCCGCGCGAGTATCTTGGGCTGCTGCACGGAACCGATCCGCGCAACGCAACACTCACCGCGCTGACCAGGAGCTTTGAGCGCACATGGTACGGCGGGCGCGAAGCCGCGGCTGCCGATTTCAACGCCGCAATGCATCTGGCCGCGGAGTTGGGAGTGGAAGCGAAATGAAGCTCTTCGCCTCGCTCGACCCAAGGGACCGCAAGCTGCTCATCGGCTGCATGTGCGTCGTCGTCGTGCTGGCGGTGGTCACCGCGCTTTTCGCGCGTCAGGATAATCGCGACGACAATCCCCTCCCCGGCAGCGATTTGACAGGCAGGCACGGCGCCCGCGCCGCATACGAACTGCTGAAGTCCAACGGCTACAACGTGGAGCGTTGGGAGCATCCTCTCAGCGAATTGGCCGAGCGGGCCGACGCGCAGACGGTGGTCATCTTCGCCGAACCGAATCCCACATCGACCGACGATTTCAAAGCTGTAGAGGAGATTGCCGCCCGCGGTGGGCGCGTGCTGCTCACAGGGTATCGGGGCGGTTCGCTGGCACCGGATGGCGATGTGGAGCCTTCGACGCAGTTCGGGGCACCGTGCAAGCTGACGCCCCAAGGCCTCGATCCGCTGGCTGGCTCCGGCGAAGTGTGGATGTCCCCGGAAGCCTCCTGGGGATTCGCACAGCCGCTCGATCGCGTGGAGTACAATTGCGCCGGAGCGCCGGCGGTAGTCGAGTACACGAACGGCAAGGGCGAGGTGATCTGGTGGGCCAGCTCAACGCCGCTTGAAAACGGCTCCATTCAACGCGCCGAAAATCTGAATCTATTTTTGAACTCGCTGGGGCCGCCCCAACATCGCCATTTCTACTGGGACGAGTCGCTGCACGGCGAGGTCATCTCCAATTGGTACTATGCCCGCGGCGCGGCCCTGTATCTGCTCGTATACGGCCTTATCGGAATCGCGTTGCTGGTGATCTTCAGCTTCAGCCGCCGGCGAGGACCGGTGCGCGATTTGCCGGCGCCGGTCAGAGCCACGCCGGTGGAGTTTCTCGAGGCGCTGGGATCGCTTTATGGCGAAGCGCATGCCTCCTCGACCGCCGTAGAAATGGCTTACGAGCGCTTCCGGCGGCGCATGGCCGACCTGTGCGGCTCGAAAGGAACCGCAATGAGCCCAAGCGAGCTGGGCCTCGCGGTGCGCCGGCGTTTCCCCAAAGCCGACCAGGATCTCGAAAAGGATTTAGCCGGGTGCCAGCAGGCGATTGGAGACGAAACTCTGGCGCCGAAAAGGGCACTGGCTCTGGTTCAGCTTTTACGCCGTCACAGCGAGGCATTGGATGCGGCGGCGCGAGCGAAGAACTAATTCGTGGGACGTAGCTCATGGTTGGTAATGAGTTCGAAGTTTCGAGTAAGGAGACAGGAATGAACGAGGAAAATCTGCCGGCAGAGAATCCGGAACAGAATGCACAAGCGCAAAGCACCGCGCTCAAAGCCACGCCGCAGTTGCTTGCGCACGCGCGCGCGGAGCTGGGACGCGTGATTGCGGGACAAAGCGAAGTGATTGGCGAGGTGCTTGTGGCCGTGCTGGCACAAGGTCACGCATTACTAGAAGG
>JBAWFY010000137.1:0-14499 GCA_049592335.1 Occallatibacter sp. | reverse complement strand
GGGTATCAGCCTCCCTACGATTGCACTGCGGTTGCAAGGCTCGAGGCCACGGGCGCGGTGCTGCTGGGCAAGCTCAACTGCGACGAGTTCGCGATGGGCTCGTCGAATGAAAATTCTGCCTATGGCCCGGTGCGCAATCCCGTCGATACCGAGCGCGTTCCCGGCGGCTCGAGCGGTGGGTCGGCCGCGGCTGTGGCGGCGAATCTTGCCGTGGCCACGCTCGGAAGCGACACGGGGGGCTCGATCCGCCAGCCCGCGAGTTTCTGCGGCGTGGTAGGCGTGCTGCCCACCTGGGGCCGCGTTTCTCGCTACGGCCTGATCGCCTTTGCCTCGTCGCTCGATCGCATCGGTCCGTTCGCCGCGAATGTGCGCGATGCGGCCACTCTGCTCGGCGTGATCGCCGGCCACGATCCCAACGACGCCACCAGCTCGCCCGCTCCGGTTGAGGACTATGCTGCCGAGAGCGACAAGCCCGCCGCGGGCCTGCGCATCGGCGTTCCCGAAGAGTATTTTGGCGAAGGACTCGACCCGGAAGTGCGCGCCGCCATCGAGAAGGGCATTGCTGCGCTCGAAGCGAGCGGATGCGCGGTGAAAAAGGTCTCGCTGCCGCACACCAAATACGCGGTGCCGGCCTACTATCTGGTGGCCACGGCGGAAGCCAGCGCCAATCTGGCCCGCTTCGACGGCGTGCGCTACGGTTACCGCTCGCCGCACTCGGCCACGCTCTCCGATATGTACTCGCACTCGCGCGACGAGGGCTTCGGCGCGGAGGTGAAGCGCCGCATCCTGCTCGGCACGTATGCGCTCTCGGCCGGCTACTACGACGCCTATTACCTGAAGGCGCTGCAAGTGCGCCGCATCCTCGCCGAGGAGTTTCTCCGCGCCTTTGCCGAGGTTGACGCCATCGTCACGCCGACCTCTCCTTTTCCGGCATTCAAGATCGGCGAGAAGACGGGCGATCCGCTGGCCATGTACCTAGCCGATATCTATACCGTCACGGCCTCGCTCGCCGGCATCTGCGGCGTCACCGTGCCCTGCGGCGTGACCAAGGCGGGCTTGCCCATAGGCATGCAGGTGCTGGCGCGGCACTTGGGTGAGAGCACGGCATTCCGTGTGGCGCGGGCTGTGGAAGCCGCGGGAATCTAGAACCGGGCCGGAGGTATGAAGGAGAAACCTGGATGATCCGGCTAGGGCGACGATTCGGCGAGATGAGGACGATTGGAACATCGGGCGTTGTGTTTGTTCTACTTCTTACGAGTTGTGGCGGAAGGGATCTGCGCGGCAAATGGTCAAAATCCAACGACGGGGGCACCTACCTCGTTGTAGATCGCCTCAAAGACTTTGGAGGTTGCGAGAAAATCTGGGTGGACGCTAAGGCTTGGTCTCATCGCGAGGACGAAGTTGGCAGAATCGATCCAGGTAATCACACCATTGCTTGTGATGAGAAAAGCGTGGCGATTAGTTTTTCGGTTGCCAGGGGTACGACCTATCACTTCAATTATTGGGGACCGTAAAGACTTTGTTTCCGTGATGTCTGGTTTGAGTGGCTTAAGTTCTGGTTTTCAAAGCAGGAATTGCGCTGAATTGATATTTTAGCCCTTCGATCTGTGCTGGAGGATACCGATGAAAAGATACTTCGGGATTCTGGCATTTTCGATTTTTCTTTTTTCTTTGTCCGTCTCGGCTGCTCCGCGAAAAGCGCATAGTGTTGTTCTTGGCGCCGTGAAGAAGGTGCCGTACTCGAAGGCCAGCGATCCCTCCGGCGCTCTTCCCGGCGAAGACTCGCTTAAGATTCGCGCGCTCTTTGTCGATGGTGTGCTCAAGGAATGGACCACAGGCGACGCCCACGACATCACCGACCGCAGCTTTGTCGTGCGCCGCGTGATTCGCCTCAACGATGCCTTACCCGGCGACAAGCCTGAGCCAAAGCCCGCTGCAAATCCCGCTTCAGGGGCCAGCCCCTGGGTGTGGCAGCGCGGGCCGTGGCTGCTGGTCGATCGCGCAACCGGCCATATCACGGCCCTGCATCTGGCGGACTACGATCCCGGCGTGAGCCAGGTGAGCTGGTTTCGCGATTACGCGGCCTACTGCGGCCTGACGGCGAGCGGCAAGAGTCTGTATGCGGTTGTGGTGCAGCTTGCGGCGCGGAGGCCGATGCTGGCCAAAAAGCTGGCAGACTTCGATGCTGCGAGTCAAGGTGCGGATAAGGTCGGCCCGGTCTGCGCTATGCCCGATTGGCAGCGCGAACCGCTGCGCGTTACCTTTCATCCCACGGGCAAGGAAGCGGTGAGCTACGATATCGTTCCCGGCTCGGCAGTTCTGGTCGAGGACACGGGCGATGAAGATGAGCCGGCGCAGCAGCCGGCGCCAAAATAGCGAAGCGAGGGGCAAGTAAGTCAGCGATTTGGCGAGCCAGTAAGTTCGCGTGCGCTGGCGCGCACGTTTGCAGGTTCGTGGGTCCACAGTTGAGCCGGTTCTGGCCGCACCCGATGCTCCGTCAACCTTGGGCTTCTGCGGTGTTCTTCGCGCCACCAGTTCCAAAGCGCCCAAATCATGAACCAGAGCGCGAGGACCAAGGGCACCAGACAGAGCAGATCCGCATCAAATTTCATTTCCATGGCAGGGCTCTCTCATCCGCCTTCCACGGGCCGCGCGGCGCAAAAAGTTTTGCGCGCCAGGAAGGCCCAATTCCAGAGGACACCTTTTTCTGTAAGGAGAGAGTAGACAATTCATAAAGGACCTATAAGCGCAAAAGCGCTGACTCCGACGATCTTGCAGTCTCGATCATTGATGCTTTCTTTGCGATCTATCCCTTGGATGAGTGGCGTTTTACTGCTCCCTAATCCCTAATCCCTAATCCCTGTTCTTGACACCGATGCGGCTGCGCATTTCTTATCTATTGCAGGCTCACTTTTGGCATCCAGGGCGGGACGTTTGGCAGAACCCGACGGGAGGCCGGAGGTTGAGCTGTGTCGAACAGGAAAGCAGGCGGTTGCAGGGATCTGCGGCAGGCGTAACCAGGCGGAGGAAAGTGAGACGCTCTGTTGCGCACGCGGACCCTCCCACTTGAGAGCCAGCGCCGGTGACGGCCTGGGCCTCGGGAACGATTCCCGCAGACAAGTTTCGATACAGTTTTTCTGGGCGACAAGCCGGAATGGCTGTGTGTGCGCCTCAAGCCCAAAGCCGGTTTAGGCGGGCTGCGGCGCGAGCAAAGGACGTAGCAAACGATGAATCTGGTAGCGAGTTTGGTATGGTGGGCGGCTGCGCCGGCCCAGGGAATGGGCGGCGGCCTCGGCCTGATGCTCCCAATTCTTCTTTTTCTTCCGCTGATGTATCTGCTGATGATCCGGCCGCAGCAGAAGCGGCAAAAGCAGTGGCAGCAGATGCTGGGCAGCATCAAGTCCGGCGACCGGATTACGACAGCGGGCGGGATTCGCGGCGTGATTATCTCGCTCAAGGACGATACGGTGATCATTCGCGTGGCGCCCGACAATCTGAAGCTCGAAGTGGCCAAGACCGCGATTGCCTCGGTGACCACGGATGAGCCCAAGGAATAGGGCCGCGAGCGGGGCTGGTGGAGTTAGCCGCGGGTTCAAAACATCGGTAAGAAATTTATAAGAGAAGCGAAACTATGAAGCAAAATCTCAACAAGAAAATCGCTCTGATCGTCGCCGTGCTGCTGGTCTTTCTGTTCGGCATCTTCAGAATCCCCCAAGGGATTACGGGCAAAGACCTGCTGGCCGCGATGCAGAAGCAGATTCATCTGGGCCTGGACTTGCAGGGCGGCGTGCACCTGATTGTGCAGGTACAAGTGCAGGAAGCGGTGAGCGACGAGACCGATAATGCCGCGTCCCGCGTTCGCGATGCGCTGAAGACCGCCAGCATCCCTTTCTCGCAGGTGATCAAGCCCGATCCGAACAAGCCGGAGCTGATCGAGGTCGACGGAACCCCGGCGGCTAAGGCGAGCGACGTGCGTTCGCTGCTCGACCAGAAGTTCTCGAACGAGTACGACCTGAATTCCGGCTCGAACGACACCTCCTTTACTTTGACCATGAAGCCCGTGGTCGAAAAGGATCTGGAGCAGAAGACGGTAGCCCAGGCCATCGAGACCATCCGCGACCGCGTGGATGCTCTGGGCGTGAGCGAACCGCTGATTGCCCCTTACAATCTGGGCGAGAATCTGGTTCTGGTGGAGCTGCCCGGCATCAGCGATCTGGATAAGGTGAAGGACGCAATCAAGACGACGGCGCGGCTTGAGGTACACCCGGTGATTGGCGACGGCCAGGGCTTTCCCGATCAGCAGTCGGCGCTGGCCAGCGTCGGCGGCGCCCTGCCGCCCGATCAGTACATCGTTCACTGCCAGGGCGACATGGCCTGCCACGGCAATCCCAACACGGTGTATTTGCTCGAGCGTGCTCCGGTGGTCAGCGGCAGCGATTTTCGCTCCGCCGACCCCAGCATCAACTCGAACACTGGCCAGCAAATCGTGCGCTTCACGCTCACCGACGAAGCCGGCGACCGCTTCTGGGATTACACCAACGGCAACGTCCACAAATACATGGCCATCGTGATGGGCCCCAATGCGCGCGAAGTAGCTCAGATTGAGAGTGGTATTCGCGATACCGGCGAGATTACCGGCTCTTTTACGCAAGACGAAGTGACCATGCTCTCCAAGCTTCTGAAGACCGGAGCGCTGCCGGCCTCGATCACCTTTCTTGAGAACCGCACGGTGGGGGCCTCGCTCGGCGCCGATTCGATTCGCGAGGGCGTGACGGCCGCGATCGTCGGCGTGCTGCTGGTCATGGTTTTCATGCTCGTCTATTACAAGAGCTCGGGAATTAATGCCGACCTGGCGCTGTTCCTGAACCTCGTCATCCTGCTCGGATTCCTCGGCTTCTTCGGCTACACGCTCACTTTGCCCGGCATTGCGGGCGTCATCCTTACCATTGGTATGGGCGTGGACTCGAATGTGCTGATCTTCGAGCGTATTCGCGAAGAGATTCGTGCCGGTAAGGCGGCTTCGGCGGCCGTGGATCAGGGCTTCCGTCACGCTTGGCTGACGATCGTCGATACGCACGTCACGACCATTGTCTCCGCGTTGATTCTGATCATTGTCGGTAACGGTCCGGTGAGAGGCTTTGCCGTAACCCTTGTCTTCGGTTTGCTCGCTAACCTCTTTACCGCGGTTTATGTCTCGCGGGTGATCTTTGAGGCGCATTTGAACAAGCTGAAGCCGGGCGAAATGGTTTCGATTTGAAAAGCAGCTTCCAGCCACTAGCTACTAGCCGCTAGCTGGCCGCGGGACAGGCAAGAATGAGGTTTCCCGCAGGAGCAAGCTAGAGGCTAGGAGCTAGAAGCTAGCAGCTAGGAGTAGAAAAGCAGTGGAGTTTTTTCATAGTCCGAAGGTGAACTGGCTGGGATGGAAGTGGTATTTTCTGGCCTTTTCCATGGTCTTCAGTGTGGCCGGTCTCGTTAAGATGGGCTTGAACTGGTCGCACACCGGCACGCCGGTGCCTTTGAGCGTCGACTTTCGCGGCGGCACCGAGGTCCAGGTGCAGTTCGCCAATCGTCCGGACATTGACGCGATTCGCAAGGCGATCGACGCAGCAGGCATCAACGATGCGCGCATTCAGGGTTACGGCGAGCCTGCGGCGAACGAAGTGTTGATCAGCGCGCCGCGCGGGAAGGATGAGTCCACGCTCGACACCGCCCGCAAGCAGATCGTCGAGGCGCTCCAGAATCACTACAGTAATCCATTTAATGACGCAGGCATCAAGGTGGACAGCGTGGGTGCCACTGTAGGCCACCAGCTGCAGATTAAGGCCATTCAGGCTGTAAGCCTTTCCTTCGCGGGCATGCTGGTCTACCTCTGGTTCCGCTTCCAGCTGATCTACGGCGTGGCCGCCGTGGTGGCCTGCTTCCACGACACACTCATCACGCTGGGCGCATTCGCCCTGACCGGCAAAGAGATCTCGCTCACGGTCATCGCCGCCATCCTCACCTTGATTGGCTACTCGATGAACGACACCATTGTGGTGTTTGACCGCGTTCGCGAAAACCTTCGCCTGACCCGCCGCGAGCCGCTGCCCGACCTGGTGAATCGCAGCATCAACCAGACCCTGAGCCGGACTGTGTTAACCTCGGGCCTGACGTTTCTTACCGTTCTTTCGCTGTATATCTTTGGCGGACAGGTGCTGAACGGTTTTTCGTTCGCGCTGGTCGTCGGCATTCTCATCGGAACCTACTCGTCGATCGCCGTAGCTGCTCCCATGCTTGTGGCATGGCAGGAGTGGCGGGCGGGCAAGGGCCAGGCTGCATCGCTTCCGAGCGCAAAGGCGCGTCGGTAACAGGGACTTTGGGCGGGAGCAAGCATTTTTTCCCTTCCCAGATAACAGAACGCCATATCTCGGGCGTCCAAGCAAGATGACGGCGGGACCGCCCAGCAATGGACTGGGGCCGAAGGGTTGGTACCGCGTGGAACGGGAAGTTACCTGTTTTGCACCGGGGTTTGTTGGCTAATCTCCAGTTCTGATCCGTTTTTCTCCGCGATTTTGCGGGCGGGGAATTCTGGAAGCGGGAACAATTCCTGCTTCCCCGGTGTCTAAAATAGCAGTAACGAAACCCGATTCCGAGGCTGGCCATGTTCGAAGACTCCACATTTGAATCCGGGAGTAGGATCAAAACCAAAAGCGGGCGATGGATGGTCCTTACGTTTTCCATCAATGCCGCGGTTCTGCTTTTGTTGATTTTGATTCCTCTTATTTATCCCGAGGCACTCCCAACGCAGTTGATGGCAACGGTTTTAACACTGCCGCCGCCTCCTCCACCGCCCCCGCCACCACCACCGCCGCCAGAGGTTCACGTCGTCCACGTGCAGTCGGAGATGATGAACAATCAGCTCACGGCGCCCACAAGGATTCCGCACAACATTCAAATGGTGAGCGAGAAGGAAGCGCCGCCCTCCAGCTTCGGCGTAGTCGGCGGTATAGGCGACGGCGGTTCCGGTGTGATGGGCAGCATGTTTGGGTCCGGTAACGCCCCCAAGGTGCAGGCTGCTCCTCCCAAGAAGATCAACATATCGGCCGGCGTGATGGCCGGTCAGCTACTCCAGCAGATCCACCCCCAGTATCCGCCCATCGCCAAGGCGGCGCGCATCCAGGGCACGGTCGTCCTGCAGGCCACCATCTCGAAGCAGGGCACGATTGAGAATCTCAGGGTCATGAGCGGACCGGCCATGTTACAGCAGGCCGCGATCGACGCTGTGAAGCAATGGCGCTACCGGCCTTACCTGCTCAACAACGAGCCGGTTGAGGTCGACACTACCGTCAACGTCATTTTCACTCTGGGTGGCTAACGGTTTTTCAGGCTCCCTGTCGCTTTTTGGCAGGGAGCGTT
This sequence comes from Occallatibacter sp., assembly GCA_049592335.1. Taxonomy (GTDB): domain Bacteria; phylum Acidobacteriota; class Terriglobia; order Terriglobales; family Acidobacteriaceae; genus Telmatobacter. Next base: position 7,104 of record JBAWFY010000137.1, on the reverse strand, counting down.
GCTTTTGACCCGAATGCGGCTTTGTTCCACTAGCTGCATTCCCCTACGGGATCCGCCGCCGCGGATTCATTCCAATCCAAAGAGAATCTTCTCAGGAGGAACGATTCAGTGATTCACGCTCAGCTTGCACACTTCGCTTCGCAGATGGCCAACAGCCTGGCATTCTTCCAGGAAGAGGGCCAGAATGTCGGTTTCAGCCCCATCGAACTCTGGAACCACATGGCATGGCTGGCCCGCACCGTGGCCGTCCTTCTGTTCATCGAGTCGGTCTGGTCGCTGGCCGTCATGATCGACCGTTACCTTTACTTCTCTGCGGCTCGCCGGCAGTCGCGCGAGTTCGCGCCCAAGGTGGCAGGCGCCCTCAAGGACGCGAAGCTCGACGAGGCCATCAAGATCGCCGACCGTAACAAGAAGTCGCACCTGGCCGAGGTGGTTACCGCCGGACTGCAGGAATTCCGCGCCTCCTACGGTCAGGCGACCGATGAAACCATCGCCAGCGCCGGCCGCGCTCTGGAGCGCGCCGAAGCCATCGTGCACGCCAAGCTGAAGAGGGGCCTCTCGGTTCTGGCCACCATCGGCTCCACTGCTCCGTTCGTCGGCCTGTTCGGAACGGTGGTCGGCATTCTGCACGCGTTCGACGCTATTGCTACCCAGAAGATAGCGGGTATCGGCGCCGTCGCCGGCGGTATTTCCGAAGCCCTTGTGACCACGGCTTTCGGACTGCTCGTGGCTATTCCGGCCGTTATGGCGTTCAACTACTTCACCGGCCGTGTCGAGGCCTTCGACGTCGAGATGGACAACTCTTCGAGCGAGCTGGTGGACTACTTCATCAAGCAGAGCCACAAAGCCGGCACGCGTTAGTGGTTGCCGGCTCGAGCGTGAATTCTGCCGGGCGGAAGCAGTGAAGCTCTTCCGCCCGGCACTTTGAACCACGCCCAGGCTGCTCGGTTTGCCTAAACTCCGGAGCGATTCCGGATCAAAATTCTGATGTACGGAGTCCCGATTATGGGAGTAGCAGTTCGTAACGAAGGTAGCAAGGTCAACTCCAACATCAACGTCACCCCTATGGTGGACGTGATGCTGGTGCTGCTCATCATCTTCATGGTCATCACGCCCATGTTGCAGAACAAGGTGTCCATCGACCTTGCGACGGTGGTGAATCCCACTGCCATGCCCGATGCCGACAAGGAAGACGCCATCGTGGTCGCGGTGACGCGCGACGGCGCCATCTATCTCGGCCAGAACAGGGTCGATCCTTCGCAGCTCGGCAGCATGGTGCGCGACAAGCTGGCCGACAAGACCGACAAAACGATCTTTGTTCGTGCCGACCGGCGCGCCCAGTTCAAGGCTGTCGAAGACGCTATCGACGATGTACGCACGGCAGGCGTTGAGACTGTGGATCTTTTGACGCAGAAGCGCGAAAACAATGAGATTGGCGGCGCGGAATAACCTGAGCGCGGCAGGGCCTGTGGAACGTTAAGGCCTGTTGGAAGATTTTGAGATTGAGGAAACAAGGAGTTTAAGCCATGGCATTTTCGATGGGTGGCGCCAGTAGCATGTCGGAGATCAACGTCACGCCCATGATCGACATTCTGCTGGTGCTTTTGATCATCTTCATGGTCATCGTGCCGGTGACCCCTAAGGGACTAGAGGCGCTGGTGCCGCAGCCTCCTAAGAACCCGCAGCAGCAGCAGCAGCCGAACGACCGCACGATTGTGGTTCAGGTCATCTGCCCTTCCAATTCCTGCAGGACGCCGCAGTACAAGATCAACGAGACGGACGTGGCCCACGGGGATTTGCAAGCCAAATTGGCCGAGATTTATGCCAATCGCGCCGAGCGGGTGATGTTTGTCAAGGGCGACGACGACGTGAGCTTTGCCTATATCGCCGACGTGATCGATATCGGCAAGTCCGCCAACGTGGACCACATCGGTTTGATGACACCCAAGATTCAGGCCGGGCAGTAAGCCGGCTCTGGCAGGTGGCTTCGCGCAGCAGGGAAAGGACGGGCTAAAGCAATGGCAATGTCGATGGGAGGAGCCGGCGGAAGGATGTCGGAGATGAACGTTACGCCCATGATCGATATTCTGCTGGTGCTTTTGATCATCTTCATGGTGATTGTGCCAGTAACCCCGAAAGGGCTCGAGGCGCTGGTACCGCAGCCGCCAAAGACACTGCAGCTGCCGACCCCCGAACGCACGATTGTGGTGCAGGTTTTTTCTCGTCCGGGCGCTGCCCCGACGTACAAGATCAACGACACTGATGTGGCGCACGCGGAATTGCTACCGAAGTTGACCGAGATTTACGCTAATCGCGCCGAGCGCGTGATGTTCGTCAAAGGCGACGGCGACGTGAACTTCGCCTATGTCGCAGATGTGATCGATATCGGCAAATCCGCCAACGTGGACCACATCGGGTTAATGACGCCCAAAATTCAGGCCGGTCTGTAGCACGGTTCAGAGGGGCGTTTCTTCGGCGTGTGTACTGCCAGCAGCTGTTTTTAAGTTTCCAGGCGCGGACCTTGATGGCCCAGGCCTGAAGGAGAAGGATACGAACATGAAAGGCCCCGGACGTTTTTGGGTACTCGCAGTGGTTCTAAGCGGTATCGCGCTTTCCATGAGCGGGTGCAAGCAACTGGAAGCGCGCGACCAGTTGAACAAGGGATGCGAAGCCTACAAGGCTGGCCATTACGATGAGGCGATCGAGCACTTCCAGCAAGCCACCGAACTCGATCCAGCACTGCCTACGGCGAAGATGTACCTGGGGAAGGCTCTCGAGCAGAACGTGGTGCCCGGCCTGACCACGCCCGATAACTTGAAGACCGCCGGTCAGGCGATGGACATCTTCAAGGAGGTTCTCGATCAGAACCCGAACGATGTCAACAGCATGAAGGAAATCGCGGGTATTTATTTCAGCATCAAGGACCTGGACAATGCCGAAATCTGGCAGAAGAAGGTTCTGGCTGCCGATCCCAACGATGCCGATGCCGCTTACACGATTGGCGTCATCGACTGGACCAAGGCGCATACGAACAAGCTGAACGCGTTGCAGTCCGCCGGTCTGAACGACGATGGCAAGGGCAACGAGAAGGCGCCCAAGAACGTGATGGAGCCGCTGGCCCAGCAGAATGCGCCACTCATCGATGAAGGCCTCAAGTACCTGACAATGGCCGTGAACGAACGCCCCACCTTCGACGACGCCATGCAATACCTGAACCTGATCTACCGCAATAAGGCCGACGTCGATTACGGCAACCAGCCAGCCGTGGATCAGGATCTGGCCCAGGCCGAGGACTGGACGCACAAGGCGATGGATATGCGCAAGGCCAATGAAGAGAAGAAGAACGCCGGCCCCGGCGGCATCCAGATGGACAACAGCGGTCAGATGCACTGATCGCATCCTGGATCGAGCAGAAGCAAGAACGGCCTCCGCATTGCGCGGAGGCCGTTTTGGTTTGTAAGGCTGTGATCCGCTTGGAGCGGATGAGTTATTTCTTCCTTGCCGAATGTCCGCCAAACTGGAAGAAGATACCGCCGGTCATCTCAAAGACGCTCGTGTTGCCGCTGACGCCATCGATAGTAAAGCCGTCCCGGCTGTCGCGGAGTTCTGCCCGAACGCCCCAGTTCTGGCCGATAAAGAAGTTCACACCTGCGCCGCCGCCGAAATAGCTCCCGGTCGCGCTTGCGCTCGCACCGTCCTCGCTTGCAGTCAAGCGAGAGCCGCCGACGCCGAAGACGCCGTAAGGAACGACTTTGCTTCCAGGCGTCAGGTTAAAATGCGCCTGGGCGCCGTAATTGAGGATGTGTGTGCTGACGCCGTCGACCTGAGGCATCCCAAAGAAATTGAACTCACCGCCAACCTCAACGTACTGGTTAATGTTGTACCCGCCGTCGAAGCCCGTGGCCAATCCGTTCGTGCTTGTATCGTTGAAGTTGCTGCCTTGACCGACGTGGTTGTATCCGATGCTGTACGACACAGTACCCGACCGAGGAGCCACCTGGCACCACGCTGTTGCTGTTACCAGGAAGCACGCAACGAGGAGACCGGTTTTCAGCGTACGGAGTTTCCCGAAAATGGTTTGCGTCACTATCATTGCTCCTTTTTGGCATAGCGTTCGAGATGGTTCCGGAGGAACCTCCAGAGAGCCCATCGCGGTCCTAACTTTTACGGACGTAAGGAGTTTAGCACGCCGATCCCGGAAAAATTACCTCGGTGTGCGCAGAGGGTTACCGCCTGAGCACCGCACTCCTCCGGGTCTGATCCCGTCAATTCTTGCGCTTCGCGCAGGTTTTGGCTGGACCAAACCCGCATTGCACCGCTTGCGGTATCATTGCGTCTATAAGGTATGCGCGGCTGGTTTTCCCTTGCGGCCGTTATGGTGGTGTGTGTGTCCCGATTTTTTCAGCGTCTTGTCTTCACAATCTCGGCGGTAATCATAGGCGCCCTCGGCCTGGGCTACGTTCTCGGCGAATTCGGATGGCTCGGGGTGCACGCCGACGATCAGGATGCCGCGTACCGTCAGATGCGCGTCTACGCCGAGGTTCTACGCAAGATTCAGAACTATTACGTCACCCCGCCCAATATTCCCGAGGTGACCAACGGCGCGCTGCACGGCCTTCTCGACTCGCTCGATCCCGACTCGAGCTACCTGAGCGCCGATGAGTACAAGCTCTACAAGGAGCGTCCCGCGAGCGACAATGCGCAGGTGGGAATCACCATCTCCAAGCGTTACGGGTACGCCACTATTGTGAACGTGCTGCCAGGCTCGTCCGCCGATCAGGCGCATCTCCGCGACGGCGACGTGATCGACCTGATTGAAGGCCAGTCCACGCACGACATTCCACTGGCGCTGGTGCGCTTTATGCTCGAAGGCAAGCCGGGAAGCACGGTCGCGATCTCGGTGGTTCGGCCCTTCAAGCCCGATCCGGACAAGATCACACTCACACGCTCGGTCCTGACCGCGCCCGCGCTGGGCGAGCAGTTTTATGAGAACGCGACCATTCTTTATCTCAAGCCCGGCGTGCTGACCGCCGCACGCGTCGACGACCTGGCAGCCCGCATCAAGGGCGCGGGCAAAGGCCACAAGATTCTTCTCGATCTCCGCGACACCGCCGGCGACGACCCCAAGCAGGGATTGCGCCTGGCGAACCTGTTCATCAAGCAGGGAACTCTGGCGACTCTTGAAGGCCAGAAGTTTCCGCAGCAGACGTTCACTGCCGACCCAGCCCAGTGCGTTACAGCCGCTCCCGTCGTCGTGCTCGTGAATCGCGGAACCTACGGCGCTCCGGAGCTCACCGCCGCAGCCATTGAAGGTCTTAAGCGCGGCGATGTGGTCGGTGAGCGCACCTTCGGCGAGGGCGCTGTCGAAAAGACCATCGACCTGCCCGATGGCGGCGCGCTCATGCTCACCGTGGCCAAGTACGAAGATCCCGGCGGCAAAAAGATTGAAGACGACGCCGTCACTCCGACAGTTGTGGTCGCAGGCCCCGATGACGACGGCGAACCGATGCCGGCTTCGAACGCCGACGATCAGTTGAATCAGGCGATCTCGCTGCTCAAGTCGAAGACCAGCTAGCGTGCCGTCGACTCGCATCCCGGCAACACAAACGATCGCAATCTTGAGTTCGTCCGCCAGCATGGCGAACGAGCGAATTCGCACGGCGGTCTGTGGTTCCTCCAGATTTCTCAAATTGGCTTTAGAATCCCGCGTGCCGATCCGCTAACTCGTTGACCCGCCGTTTGTTGCGCCCATTTCTTCGATCGCCGGCATTTTTCTGCGCTTGCATGACCTGATCCTCTTTCGCTTGGCTGCCGCTTTTCCACACCGCGCCGATGCTAGCCTTAGGGTGAGCGCTCTTCCCTAATAACCTCGGAAGCAGCGCCCCTGGGGCATATTCTCTTGGCTGTCACCTCCCATCAGCCTCCGCTGAAGCCGCGTGCCGAATCGCGCGCTCGCCCCGCAGTTGCACCCGAGCCGCGCGGACTGGATTCGCGCGGACAGGGCGGCCGCACTCTCTCGCCAACGCTCCCAGAGCGCCGCCGCCGCAAATTGGCAGGCCGCTCGGCGCTGGCCGCGCTCATCGTGCTTGCTGCCGCCACCGGTTCGCTCGCCGGCTTGACGCTCGTCTACTCCGTCGACCTGCCGCAGATTCACGAGCTCGAGCAGTACCGCCCATCCACCACCACTGACCTCTATGACCTCAAGGGCCGCATCATCGGCTCCTTCGCGCTGGAGCGGCGTGAGATCGTCGGCTATGACGGTTTTGCGCCCGTGCTGCGCCAGGCCGTCATCTCCATCGAAGACAAGAACTTCGAGTCACACTGGGGCATCAACGTTTTTCGCGTGGCCGGCGCCGCGTGGCACGACATCCGTTCCCACGGTCGCGCCCAGGGCGCCTCGACTCTCACGATGCAGTTGGCGCGCAATCTGTTTCTCTCCTCCGATCGCACGGCCATGCGCAAAATTCAAGAGGCGTATCTCGCCATCCAGATCGAGCGCGCCTTCACCAAACAACAGATCTTCACGCTCTACGCTAACCAGATCTATCTCGGCAGCGGCATGTACGGTTTCGAAGCCGCGTCAGAATACTTTTTCTCGAAACACGCCAAGGATCTGACGCTGACTGAAGCCGCGCTGCTCGCCGGATTGCCCAAGGGCCCCGTGGCGTATTCGCCTATTCTCAATCCGGAGCGAGCACTCGCCCGGCGCAACCTGGTGATCAGCGAGATGGAGTCGGACCGCGTCCTCACGCACGCTGAGGCAGAGCAGGCCCGCGCGGCACCGCTCGGCTTGCGCATCGCGCAACCCACGAGCGCCGTGGCGCCGTGGTTCCAGGAAGAAGTGCGTCGCGAACTCGACAAACATTTCGGCGCGGAAGAAGTGCACGAGGCGGGCCTGCGCGTCGATACGACGCTCGATCTCGACCTGCAACAGACCGCCAACCGTGCGGTGGCCGATGGCGTAGCTGCCTATGAGCGTCGTCATGGATGGACCGGCAAGCTCGAGAACATCTTCGACAACGGCGAGACGCTCGATTCCTATCGCCACCCCGACTGGGCGGTGAGCTCCGGCCCCGGCGATTACGTGCACGCGCTGGTCACGCG
>JBAWFY010000136.1:0-7087 GCA_049592335.1 Occallatibacter sp. | reverse complement strand
CTCGACCTGGTGGCCACCCATCATGTGCAGCATATCGTGCGTCACATAGGAGGCAGGAACGTAATCCGTGATCATCTCCATGCCGTTGGTGCGATCTGCGCCCGGAGTCTGGTCAATCTCCGTTCGGTCCAGCATGGTGGTCGGCGTAACGCTGTCGGTTGTCGCCTGCAGAAGGGTTTCCGGCACGACGACACTTTCTTTCGCGCCTTCAATGGCTAGCTGCAGATGAAGTATCGGACTGGTATCGGACTCTACAAGAACGGCCTGGCTCATCTGCTGAAAGCCCTTTGACGAGACCATGACGGTGTATTTCCCGATGGGCACAGCGGTAAAAACAAACTCTCCGTTGGCATCGGAGTCCTGCGATTCGGTCCAATCCGAATTCTGCGCCTTCAGCGTAACGTGCGCGCCCTGGATGGGACGATGTTGAGGATCATGCACGATGCCGCGAACGGATCCAAAGATCGTGGCAAAAGCGGGGACTGAAGCGGCCAGCAACGCTGCCGCCACAAGAATGGAATAACGTCGCATAAAAGAAAGACCTCCTCACTTCGCTCGAACGCAGGCACCACCGCGCTCTCGAACACACACAGTCACGATGCCTGGCAGCGTGTAGGTAGCCGCCGAACAAAGCTACGCACCCACGAGAAACTGCACCCGCGGCGCACCAAAGCCCTTCGCTCGCGTTCGCCACCGGCAAACGCAAGCCGTAGCTCCTAAAAACCCGTGCGGGGAAGCTAGCGTAGTTTGTTCAACGAGGGTTTAGCTGAGAGTGGTTGCTGGAGGACCGCGCCCGGCATGCACGCGCAGCGGCGCGGGGACCACCGAGGCGTACCGCGGCAGGGCAACGTGCGACACTGCCCTCCAGGCCGCCATTGCCTCCACCCGTGCAGCCGTGACGGCGTGCGTCGGCATCAGCATTGCGATCGTGGAGCCGGGATAGTTGGGGCACGTTAATGGATCGGAAACGGCCGGCCTCGGATCCATCGTCTGTCGCGCCCGCATGGCCAGAATCCGCTGGTACATGGCGCAGTGGTGCGCACCATGCCGCCTGCAGCATGGCGGGAGGCTGGCATCCTCAGTGCCGTCGACGAGGGCCGACAACGGTCCCAGCCCGAAGAACAGCACGAGGAAAATGGAGAAGCCGCGCCGCATCTGCCTTCGATGGTAGCAGACAGCCAGCCGTGAGGTTCAAGGCGCTGGGTCCACGGTTCACGATGCGCGATGCGCTCCTTTTCTCATTTATCATCGAATCAACGCACGCTTTCGCCGCGCTACCTCACTCCAAGGAATCTCCCGTGCCTGAAGTGCATAGCTCCGTATCGCCCGCCAGCGCATCCGCCGCGCACGGCTCCGCATTGCGCATCGCCATCTTCGGTTTCGGCACTGTGGGCAGTTCGGTCGCGCGCATTCTCATCGAATCCCGCCCGCAAGGCCTCGAGCTCACGCACATCTTCAATCGCGGCGTCGCGCGCAAGCGCGTGGATTGGGTTCCAACAAGCGTCGTCTGGAGCGAAGATGCCGATGCCGTCCTCGCCTCCGATGTCGATGTCGTTGTCGAGCTAGCCGGCGGCCTCGATCCCGCCGGAAGCTGGGTGCGCCACGCTCTCAAAGCCGGCAAAAGCGTTGTTACGGCGAATAAAAAGCTCATTGCTTTTCATGGAATTGATCTCGAGCGGCTGGCTGCGGCCGGTGGCGGCCATCTCAAATATGGCGCTGCCGTCGCCGGCGGCATTCCCGTCATTCCCGGCCTCGAGCAGGGCCTCGCCGGTGACCGCATCGAGCGCCTCGAAGGCATTCTCAACGGCACCTGCAACTTTATTCTCAGCAAAATGGAGTCGGGCGCGGAATACGCTCCGGTGCTCGCTGAAGCGCAGGCCAAAGGTTACGCCGAAGCCGATCCCACCGAAGACGTGGGCGGTTTCGATGCCCGCGCCAAGCTCGCCATTCTCATGCGCCTCGCGTTGCGCGTGCAAATCAATCCCGAAGAGATCGTGCCCCGGCCCATCACGTCCATCCAGGCCGTCGATTTCAGCTATGCCCGCGACCTCGGCTGCACCATTCGTCAGATTGCGCGCGCCCAGCAGTCCGGCGGCCATCTTGCCGCCGCCGTCGGTCCCATGCTCGTCGCCTTGCGCTCACCGCTTGCCTGGTCGCAGGGCACGGAGAATATGGTTATCGCCAGCGGTCATTACGGCGGCGATGTGGTCTTCTCCGGCCATGGCGCCGGCGGCCATCCCACGGCGGTCGCCGTCGTCAGCGATCTGCTGGCTCTTGCGCACGGCTCGCGCCGCGTCGAGATTCCCTCGGCTCCTGCGCATGTCGGTGCCGAGTTCGAAGTCCCGCATTACATCCGCTTTATGGTCATGGATCGTCCGGGCATCGTGGCCGCGATCACCACCGCCCTTGCCGCCGAGCAGATCAACATTCGCGCCATCGTACAAAAGCCCGGCTACCCCGCCGACGCACTGCCCTTCGTGGTGACGGTCGAGCCCTGCAAAAGCTCCGCGCTGCAACGCGCCCTAGCGCCCATCCGCGCCATGGATTGCATCCTGGTCGAACCCCTAGACCTGCAAATGCTGGAGTAATGTGGGGTCAGGTTTCAGATGTCAGGGAACCAGACTCTGTACCCACGTCGGATGTCGAGGGAAGGCGGCAACCTTCGAAGATTCGTTTGCACCGCAGTCCCCGAATTCCCGTAGACCAGCGGTCCCGTTTTCTAATCCTTAATCCCTGTTCCCTACTTCTTCGCCGGCCCGGTCGACTCTCGCACCACCAGCTCCGGTCGCATCTCGATCAGCGGAGGCAGCACCCTTTCCCGGTCTGCGATCTTTTCCAGCAAAATCTGCGCGGCCTTCTGGCCCATCTCGAAGAGAGGCTGATGAACGGTCGTCAGCGAAGGCGTCGAAAACGCCGCCGAAATCGTGTCGTCAAAACCTACGATCGAGATGTCATTCGGCACATTGAGACCCGCATCGCGAATGGCGCGGATGGCGCCCATCGCCGCAATGTCGTTAAAGCTGAAAAGCGCAGTGAAGTTGCGCGTCCGTTCAATCAGAGCGTGTGTCGGCCCGTAGGCGATCTGCGGATCCATCGGATGCGGTGCGTTCTTTTTCGGCCAGCCATCCGCATCCAGATGGACCGTCAACACAGAATCGATCTTCAGCCCCAGATCCCCAGCCGCCTTTTGGATCCCTGCCCAGCGGTACTCTGAATCGGGAATCGTTGCCGGACCGCGCATAAAAGCAATCCGCCGATGACCTAGATCGTAAAGATGCTTCAGCGCCACCCGGGCGGCGATCACGTGGTCCAGAACGATGTTCGTCACCTGCGGAATCGGGCAGTGCGCCGAGATGGCTACCACCGGCACCGGCACGTCAAAATCCTCCACCGCAGTGTTCAGCAGCAGAAACCCGTCCACCGCGCGCTCAATCAGCATCCGCGGGTAGCGTTCCAGCAGCTCTTCGTTCCAGTAGTGGCAGGCCGTGAAAAAGAAGTAGTGAGCCCGGTTCAGCTCTTGCACTACGCCGCTCATCACGCGTGTGAAATAGCCTTCGCTCAGGTCCGGTGCCAGTACGCCCACGCTCATCGACTGGCTGCGCCGCAGCGAGCGGGCAAAATAGTTGGGCCGGTAATTCAGCCGCTTGGCCGCATCCACCACCCGCTGTCGCGTCGCTTTCGGAATCGATTTGGCCGAGGGTGAGTTATTCAGGACAAGTGAAACCGTGGTCTGGGAAAGCCCAAGATGCTCGGCCAGCATTCTCAGGTTCACATGCTCGGGATGAGAGGTACTGCTCGTCTTCGTCATCGTTCGACCTTTGTACGAATTCACCCTCGCGCCAAGCATACACTGTTTCTGCAGGTTAGCTGATTTCGTTCAAGGAATAGGCCGTCCCCGCAGTCCCTACCAGGCTCCCGGGACACCAGGCAGCCGCCTGCAAGGGTAGACGCCTGTTTTCCGCAAATTCTTACCCGTATGCATCTGATTTTTCTCGCTTGTAACCTGTCATTCATCTTTGCCGGTTAGCCTGACAAGGTGGATACCGCTGTGCCCGAAATTCGCGTCTCCCAGCCACCCCCAGAACCGAGGCCGGAAGTTACCCCAACGGCCCTGCCGTCTTCGGCAGTTTTCAAACCGAAAGAATCCGAAATTCGTCGCTTCTTGCTCTCCCGTGGTAACTCAGCAGCCGCCGACCGCCTATTCAAGCTGCTCATGACGCTCTGCGCGCTCAGCATTTTCATCATCGTCGCGCTCATCGCCTACCAGTTGGTAGACAAATCCGATCTCAACTGGGCGCAATCCGGGCTCAAATTCTTCTATACTGCCTTTTCTGACCCCTATTCCCACCAGCCTCAATACTGGGACCCGGTCAACGGCCATTTCAGCGCCCTGCCGTTCGTCTACGGAACCCTCGTCTCCTCATTCCTGGCGCTCTTATTCGCGGTTCCCCTGGCCATCGGCGTGGCCATCTTCCTCACGGAGATGAGTCCACGCTTCCTGCGCGGCCCCCTGTCCTTCCTCACCGAGCTTCTGGCAGCCATCCCGAGCATCGTGTACGGCCTGTGGGCTATGTACATCCTCGTCCCGCTGCTGAGGCAGTATCTTAACCCCACCCTCGTCAAGACTCTCGGCTGGACCGGCCTCTTCACGGACGACAACCCCACCGGCTTGGGCTATCTGGCTGCCGGCGTCATTCTCGCCATCATGATCCTGCCCATCATCTCCTCGCTCACCCGCGAAGTGATGACCGCCGTGCCCCACTCGCAACGTGAAGCCGTCCTCGCCCTCGGCGCCACACGCTGGGAGATGATCCGTACAGGCGTCTTGCGCAACGCCCGTATCGGTATCGTCGGCGCCATCATTCTGGGCCTTGGCCGCGCCCTGGGCGAAACCATGGCCGTTCTCATGGTCATCGGCAACACACCCGAGATTCATAAATCGCTGCTCTCGAACGGCGCATCCATGGCCTCCGTCATTGCCAACGAATTTGCTGAAGCGACCAGTGACCTGCACCGCAGCGCGCTGGTCGAGATCGGCCTCGCGCTCTTCATAGTCACCATCATCGTCAACACCATTGCCCGCATGCTGGTCTGGGCCGTTACGCGAGGCGCACCAAGGCAGGCGCACTGAGGAAGAAACTGTGAGCACCAACGCATTCCAGCTTCGCTCCAAAATCCGCACGGCGACCGACCATCTCGTCACCGGCCTCGCCGTCCTTGCCACGCTCCTGGTGATCGCGCCGCTTGCCGCTATCTTCGCCTACCTCCTCTTCAAAGGCGCTTCCTCGCTCAACTGGGACTTCTTCACCAAGGTTCCCGCACCCGAGGGTGAGTTGGGCGGCGGCATGGCCAACGCCATCGTCGGCTCCGGCGTCCTGCTGGGAATCGCCAGCGTCATCGGCATTCCCCTCGGCATCGGCAGCGGCATTTTTCTTGCCGAGTTCGGCGCCGGCACAAAACTCGCCAACGCGGTGCGCTTCACCGCCGACGTGCTCAATGGCGTCCCTTCCATCGTGATGGGCGTGACCGCCTATGCGCTCATCGTGTTTCCCCATATTCCCTGGCTGCCGTTTCTCGGCCACTTCTCCGCCCTCTCGGGCGGCGTAGCCCTCGGCATCATGATGATCCCCACCGTCTGCCGCAGCACAGAGGAGATGCTGCTCATGGTGCCGCACGCTATCCGCGAAGCCGCTCTCGGCCTGGGCGTGCCCAACTGGCGCTCCACGCTTTCCATCACCGTCAAGACCGCTTCGCCCGGCATCATCACCGGCTGCATGCTCGCCTTCGCGCGCGTCGCCGGCGAAACCGCGCCCCTCATGTTCACCGCGCTGGGCAATCAGTATTGGAGCACCAGCCTCAACGAGCCCATCGCCGCCTTGCCGTTGCAGATCTTCAACTACTCCATCTCGCCCTACGAAGACCAGCACCGGCTGGCCTGGGCGGGGGCGCTGGTGCTCATCGTTCTCATCGTGCTCGCCGTTTCCCTGGTGCGTTTCGTCACCAGCCGTGGCGTCCTCAAAGGCAACAGCTAACCGCCCGTGGCGAAAGCCCGGTTTTGAAAGGGATCGGCTTCAAAGGCTGCAAAAAACTCAATCAAAGCAGGCTTTGTAACAAGGGCACGGCTTTAGCCGGGCCGAAAAAAGGGCAAAAGAAGAGCGGGCTTTAGCCCCTGCTATCTCGGATTCCAACTGAATTCCTCCTCAACCGAGATTCTGCACAACTTCTTTTGCCGAACCGGAAATCCGTTGAACCGCGTTTTCACGCTTGAAACGCCAGAGCCGAAAACAAGAAGGAGAAATCCGCAAGTGGGCGTCAGCATTGAGGTCGAAAACCTGAACGCGTGGTACGGCGCGAACCATACCCTGCAGGACATCAACCTGAACATTCCCGCCAATCACGCCACGGCGCTGATCGGGCCTTCGGGCTGCGGCAAAAGCACCTTTGTGCGCTGCCTCAACCGCATGCACGAGACCAATCCCATTGCCCGCGTTACCGGCAGCGTGCGCATGGGCGACCTCGACATCTACGCCGATGCCAGGCCCGTCGAAATCCGCCGCCGCGTGGGCATGGTCTTCCAGCGCCCCAATCCCTTTCCCACCATGTCCATCTACGACAACGTCGCCGCCGGCCTCAAGCTCAACGGCTATTCCAACCGGAAGCAGCTCGACGAAGTCGTAGAAAAGTCGCTCAAAAATTCGGCGCTTTGGGACGAAGTCAAGGACGATCTTAAAAAGAAATCCGGCGCCAGCCTCTCAGGCGGCCAGCAGCAGCGCCTCTGCATTGCTCGCGCCCTCGCCGTCGATCCTGAAGTCCTGCTCATGGACGAGCCCGCCTCTGCCCTCGATCCCGTCTCCACTTCCAAGATCGAGGACCTCATCTTCCAACTAAAGTCGCAGTACACCATCGTCATCGTGACGCATAATATGCAGCAGGCAGCCCGCGTCGCAGAAAATACCGGCTTCTTCCTCAACGGCCGTATGGTCGAGTTCAACTCGACGCACAAAATCTTCACCAATCCCTCCGACAAGCGCACGGAGGATTACATCACGGGCAGGTTCGGATGACACGCATTCGCTTTCAACAAAGC
>JBAWFY010000135.1:0-4512 GCA_049592335.1 Occallatibacter sp. | reverse complement strand
GTTCACGATTATCAGGTCTTCAAGAGGCGGGATCACGCGGACGGTAACCGGCGAATTTGCCGCCGAGATGACGGCCGCGCCGCGCACGTTGTTGCGCTCGGGGTCGAGCACGATGCCCAGCGCGCCGAGCCCAGAACAGGTTTCGGCGCGGGATGCGATGTCGTTCACGCCAATGCCGCCGGTGAAAACCAGCATATCGAGTCCGTTCAACTCCGCGACGTAGCTGCCGATCCAGCGTGCAATGGTCCAACAGAATTTGTCCACGGCGAGACGGGCTTTGGCGTTGCCGTCGTTGATGGCCTCGCGCAGGTCGCGCATGTCGTTCGAGAGCTCGCTCACGCCCAGCAGGCCAGCTTTTTTGCTGGCGACCGTCTCCAATTGATCGGCCGCGCTCGCCGCGCTTTCGGCTGTTTCGGCGATTTTGCGCAAGATGAAGAGCAGTACTCCGGGATCGATGTCGCCGGTGCGCGTGCCGCTGATGAGGCCGCCGGTGGGTGTAAGGCCCATCGAAGTGTCGATGCACCGGCCGTTGCGAATGGCCGAGATGGACGAGCCGTTGCCGAGGTGCGCAACAATGAGTTTTTCCGGGACGTTTGGCTCGAGCTGATACACGATGGATTCGTAGGAAATGCCGTGCGCACCGTAGCGCCGCACGCCCATCGCCGAATACTCCTCCGGGATGGGCATATGCTTTGCGACTTCAGGCATGGTGCGGTGGAAATAGGTGTCGAGGATGACGAAATTCGGAACCCCGGGAAAGAGCCGCAGCGCTTCGCGCATGATGTAGACGGCGATGGGCGTGTGCAAAGGCGCAAAAGCTGCATATTGTTCCATCTCGTCGATGAGAGCCGGCGTGATTTTCTGGTTGTCGAGAATGGTGGGTCCGCCCGAAACCATGCGATGGCCAATCGCCAGCGGGGCGGGGAAGTCGCCGGAGTGCAGCGCGTCGGCTACGAGCTTAAATGCCTCGGCGCGCGTGGGCACGGGCGGCGTTTGATCCACCAGCTTTTTATCGGCGGCATCTTTGATCCAGAATTTGCCGAGGTCGGTGCCGATGCCGTCGACGGCGCCCTCAAAAAGCCGGGTGCGATTACCATCGCCAGCTTCATACGCAGAGAATTTGATGGAAGAGGAACCGCTGTTGAGAACCAGAACCGGCAACGAAGACATGAATAAAATACCTTTCAGGAATTTGGGCCGTGGCAGAAGCTCTTAGCCAGTAGCCAGTAGCCAGTAGCCAGTAGCCAGTAGCCTCGTGCCGAATGCTTCAACCTGCGAGTTGCAGGCTAGCCTTTCGGCCAGCGCCAGTTTTTGATCTCCGGCAGATCGTCGCCGTTTTCAGAGACGTAGAGCTTGTGGCGCTGAATCTGTTCGGAGTACCACTGCTGCGTCGCGCCGATCTTCGGCGCAAGCCGGGGCACGCGGCGGACGACGTCAAGAGTAAGTTGGAAGCGATCGATGTTGTTGAGCACGCACATGTCGAAGGGAGTGGTGGTGGTGCCTTCCTCCTTATATCCGCGCACGTGCAGGTTGTCGTGATTGTGCCGGCGGTAGGTGAGCCGGTGAATCCCCAAAGGGTAGCCATGGAAGTTAAAGATCGTGGGCACGCCCGACGGAAAGATGCGGTCGTACTCCTCGTCGGGTAGACCGTGCGGATGTTCTGACTGCGGCTGGAGCGCCATTAAGTCGACGACATTCACCACGCGCATGCGCAGATCGGGTACGCGCTTGCGAAGAATGGTGACGGCGGCGAGAGCTTCTAATGTCGGGACGTCGCCGCAGCAGGCGATGACAACTTCGGGGTTGCCCTCGTCGTTTGAGGCCCACTGCCAGATGCCGAGGCCTGTGGTGCAATGCGCGATGGCCTCGTCGATTTTGAGCCACTGCGGCGCGGGCTGCTTGCCGGCCACAATTAAATTGATGTAATTGCGGCTGCGCAGGCAGTGATCGGCGACCGAGAGCAGCGTGTTGGCATCGGGCGGCAGATAGATGCGCACCACGTCGGCTTTTTTGTTCAGTAGATGATCGATGAAGCCGGGGTCCTGATGAGAGAAGCCGTTGTGATCCTGACGCCAGACCAGGGAGCTGAGCAAATAGTTGAGCGAAGCGATGGGTTTGCGCCAGGGAATCTCGCGCGTGGTCTTGAGCCACTTAGCGTGCTGGTTCACCATCGAGTCGACGATATGGATGAAGGCCTCGTAGCAGGAGAAGAATCCGTGGCGGCCGGTGAGGAGATAGCCCTCAAGCCATCCCTGGCAGAGGTGTTCGCTCAGCACTTCCATCACGCGGCCCATCGGCGATAGCTCCTCGTCGACTGGAAGCGTCTCTGCCATCCACCGTTTGCCGGTTCCCGTAATCACGTCGCCGATGCGGTTCGAAGCCGTTTCATCGGGACCGAAGACGCGAAAGTTTTTCTGATCGAGGTTGGCTTGCATCACGGCGTGCAGCAGATGCCCAAGCACGCGGGTCGATTCCACGTCTTTTTGGCCGCGGCCTTCGATCTTGACGGCGAAGTCGCGGAAGTTGGGCACGATGAGCGGCTGCAAAAGCAGGCCCCCGTTGGCGTGCGCGTTCATGCCCATGCGCAGGCGGCCCTTGGGGGCAATCTCCGCCAGATCCTCGCGCAGCCGGCCCTTCAAATCGAATAGCTCTTCGGGCTTGTAGCTGCGCATCCATTCTTCCAGCTGATGCAGGTGCTCGGGTTTCTCGCGCAGCTCGCTCAGCGGCACCTGGTGCGCGCGCCACGTATTCTCCACCGGTTTGCCGTCGACAAATTTCGGTCCCGTCCAGCCCTTGGGCGTGCGCAGGATGAGCATGGGCCACGCGGGGCGTTCCACGCTCTCCCCTTTTTCCGCAGCCTTGCGATCGCTCTGCTGAATTGCGGCAATCTTGTCGAAGATCGTGTCGAACATCGCGGCAGCCTGCTGGTGCATCACGGCGGGATCGTCGCCTTCAAGCGTGAACGGCTCGTAGCCGTAGCCGCGCATCAGCTCTTCGAGCTCCGCGTGCGGAATACGCGCCAGCACAGTGGGGTTGGCAATCTTGTAACCGTTCAGGTGCAGGATGGGCAGTACCGCGCCGTCGGTCGCGGGATTGAGGAACTTGTTTGAGTGCCAGCTTGTCGCGAGCGGCCCGGTCTCAGCCTCACCGTCGCCTACGACACAGGCCACGATCAGATCGGGATTGTCGAAAGCCGCGCCATAGGCGTGCACGAGCGAGTAGCCCAGTTCGCCGCCTTCGTGGATGGAGCCTGGCGTCTCCGGCGCCACGTGGCTGGGAATGCCATAGGGCCAGCTGAACTGCCGGAAGAGCCGCTTGATGCCATCGCGGTCCTGACCAATGTAAGGATAGATTTCGGAGTAGGAGCCTTCGAGATATGTGTTCGCGACAATCCCAGGACCGCCGTGTCCCGGGCCGATCACGAAGATCATGTTCAGGCCGCGTTCTTTGATGAGCCGGTTCCAGTGCACATAGAGAAAATTGAGGCCGGGCGTCGTGCCCCAGTGACCAAGCAGACGTGGCTTTACGTCGTCGAGCGTGAGAGGACGTTCCAGTAGCGCATTGTCTTTAAGATAGATCTGGCCGACGGAAAGATAGTTTGCGGCGCGCCAGTAAGCGTCCATCTTGGCGAGCAGTTCCTGACTTAGCGGGCCTCGAATCGCGGTCTCAGCGCTTGCGGATTTGGGCATGACTCACCTCAATACCGGGGGAATCCACGTGCTGCTTTCAGCGTAGCAGCCGATGTTCTGGCCGGCGGGTGATTCAAGTCACATACGGCGAAAGATTGGTTGCTATTCGATTAAAATGCGCGTGCGCCCGTGCGCATTTGGAACTGAGGGGCAAAATGCGCCGCTGATCTTGATAGTTGAGTTGCATGGAGAGTTCAATCGGTTGCTGTGCGATGACGATCCGCTTGCATCGCATGCGAAGGAAGATCGGTCCGGGCCAAAAGCGATGAATGCGTTGATATGGATGGGGAGCCGGCCGAGTTCCGCTTAGCTCGCCCTTGTTGCTTCTCGCTAGAAATACTTCTTCAACTTGAGAATCTGCGATTCGAAGCCGTACCAGAGGGCGGTTGCCACCACTGTGCTTACCGCCAGGCGCATGGCAACGACGGCCCAGTTGCCAGTCATACCGTAACGATTCATCGCCGCATCGAATGAGCCGAGGAAGACGAACACGGAGATATGGATCATATAGAGGCCGTAGCTGATACGGCCATAGAAGGCGGCAGGTCCGCGGCGCAGAAACGCGTGGATTGGAGTGCGCGCGCCGGTGGATGCGATGAGGGCCAGCACGAGTCCGGCAAATCCCACGGCCAGCCCGGAGTCGAGATATGCGGTGCCTCCGGCGATGGTGCCCGCGGCGAGAAAGCCGAGGATCGAGCCGGCGACGCCCAGCCAGAGCCAGGTGCGGCGACTGAGCTTGAGCGTGTGCAGGCCGATGGCGAGCAAACTGCCCCAGGCGATTCCGTCGAGATGGGTGAGTGTATGGGTCGGCGTGATCCAATGC
>JBAWFY010000134.1:0-2528 GCA_049592335.1 Occallatibacter sp. | reverse complement strand
GGGCCAGGGCGACGCCGCGGAAGGCCTGGCCGGCACTGGCCGAACGGAGGATTAAGAACTTGTCGATCCAACTGTTATTGGTCACCATCTGCGTGGCGGCGATGGGATCGACGACGACAACCAGTTTGTTGGGATCGGCGCCATTGTCGCCGTTCAGGCTGATGGTGGAGGTCACTGCGTAAATCGTGGCCGAGCCGTTGGAGTTGACTACGCCGGTGATATTGCGGCAACCGCCCGTCGCCGGCTCAATCGCGACAGGATAATCCGCAACCTTATACGGCACGCCGAGGTTGAGTCCGTTCTGGATGGTGTACTGGAGCACCCAGGTTGGGCTGCCGTTATCCGTCGTCAGGACCCATTTCTGCAGGCCGGCCGTGGCCAGCGTGCCCGCGTCCGCAACATTCACCTGGCCGTTGATCGTCTGATTCGGCGTATAAACTAAGTCCCCCTCGTTGCAAACATACAAGGTGTTTGCGTTTGCAAACCAGAGTCCGAACGGATAATAGCCGCCGGTGCTGTTCGTAGTGGCAGTGGTGTTGGGGAATCCGGGAAGGATGGTATAAGGCTCGTTGACGAGTCCGCCGGCAGGAGCGTTCCCCGTCGTCGGCAGAACCCCGGCGGTACCGAGCTGGTAGACCGTATTGATGCCGTTTCCGCCGCTGCCTTTGGCAACATAGAGTGTATTGTTAAAGATCGTCTCGCCGCGGAAATTGGTATCCTTCCCGGGCTTGTCGGCTGTGGAGATCAGAAAGTAGGAAATCATGTTGTTGTTCGGCGGAACCAGCGGCGCCGCGCCGGGAACATACAATTCGGCGCCCGTGGAGTGGGAGAGATCGAATCCCAGCTGCGTCTCGCCGGCCTGCTTCTTCGACAGGCCGCCGTTGTTGTCGTTGCCAACCGAGTAGTACAACTCGTTCTCGGCCTTGATCGCGGCGCGAGAGTTGTCGCCGCTGTAGGCGTCCCCATCCGTGTAGAGGATATTTCCCGAGGCGTCCACTTCAGCGACGGAGCGAAAATACGCCGTCGGATTGGGGGCTCCGGTATAGCTCGCGACCGCAGGATTGGTGGGGTCGCACAGGCCCGGCGTGCTGGAGGCCGAAACGTCGAGCAGGTTCGCTGCAGTCGGCGAGATGGGACCGACGTTTGTCCCCTGCGTGAGGATGTTGGTGCTTGTGTTCAGAGTCAGCGCCGGACAGCCCGGCCCACCGCGGTAGCCCATGAAAGTCAGGCTTGTGCCGTCTGCGGAAAGATTGAGCGCAAGCTCCGATTTGGAGCTGAAGCTGGTCACGATCTCGTTGCTGGGAACCTGCAGTGTGCCCAGTAGATCGCCGCTGCTGCTGAGATCCCAGAGGACGATGGGCGAGGAGACGCCGAAGCTCCCATCGGTGTTGGCGTTATTCCAGACATTGTGATTGTTGTTGAGGTTCGGAGCTTCGCCGTTATCGCTGGCATAGCCGCAGGTGACGGTCACAGCCGTGGTGGTCGCGTTCTTCGTCTGATCGGCGGGAAGAAGCGGCACATTAACGGTGGCGGGATTGGGGTTTGTCACCGGGCCGGTGTTTAGGCACCCAGGCGGCAATATTTCGCCGGGGGTAACCGTGTTGGCATTTCCGGTGTAGATCGTGCCGCTTACTACGACGCTCCCGGGAACAAAACCATGAAACTCCTGGGCGTTTACGGTGATGGAAAGCGATACCAACGCCGCTGCTGCCGCAAGAGCTGCGGCCAAAGGCGTCGAAACGGGAAACTTCATCTGCTTAGGACCTCCTGATCCGGGGACGGACCGGATGAGATCATAAGCAGGCTGCATCACAATGGGCTGACAGGCGCATTAAAAGACGATGAATGCGAGTGCGCCGGGCAGGCAACGTCGACGCTTACGCGGTGACGACGCCAGCTTTGCGGCGGCGCTCGACCCATCGCGTGGCGGGCCGTGCAAGAAAAACCACGGCCAGGACGATGGTGATAGCCAGCGGCGTGATGACGCCGGTCTTCACCTGCCACCAGTAGTGAATCACGCCGCAAACCGCGGCGGCGTAGATGAGCTTGTGCAGGCGGTTCCAGTTTCTGCCGCCAAGCTTTCGGATCGCCCACGTGGTCGAAGTGATCGCAAGCGGCACCAGCAGCAGATACGCGGCCACGCCCATCGTGATAAAGCGGCGTTTGGCGATGTCCGATCCCATCGCTTCGAGGCTGAAGCCCGAGTAGAGCGCCACGTAGGTGAGCATGTGCAGAGTGGCATAAAAAAACGCGAACAGCCCCAGCAGGCGGCGGAATTTGATGAGCCAGTTCAGCCGCGGCCACAGACGGCGCAGCGGCGTAATGGCGAGCGTAATCACAAGCAGGCGCAACGTGGCGAGGCCCGTGAAAAAAGCAATCGCCGCGGTAGGATCGGGGCCGAGGTTGTTCGTCACCGCGCCCCATCCAAGCCACGCAGCGGGCGCGATGCAGGCAATCCAGGCCAGCGTTTTGAGAGCGATCAGTGTCGTGCGATTCATAGTTATCGAGGCAGCGGAGCTAGCGGTGCT